>NZ_JAUAOA010000017.1 GCF_030542965.1 Azotosporobacter soli | reverse complement strand
TGACAACTGTTATACAAAAACTCACCACTTTCTTATAATAGAGGGTGTTCAGGCCACTATACAAAGAAAGGACTGGTGAGTTTTATGGGACAAAGTTTAGCACATACAAAATGGCAGTGCAAGTACCACATAGTATTTACGCCGAAGTTTAGACGGAAAATAATCTATGGTCAATATCGTGAAAGCATAGGAGAAATATTACGAAGGCTATGCAGTTATAAGGACGTAAAAATCATAGAAGGTCATCTAATGATCGATCATGTGCATATGTTAGTATCGATACCGCCAAAATTCAGTGTTTCTGCATTTATGGGGTATCTAAAAGGAAAAAGTGCGCTAATGATATTTGAACAGCATGGTAATTTGAAATACAAATATGGGAATAGGCACTTTTGGGCAGAAGGATATTATGTTAGTACAGTAGGGCTAAATGAAGCGACGATCAAGAAGTACATTCAAGAACAAGAAAAACATGATCAAGCAATAGATAAACTGAATGTACGAGAGTACGATGACCCTTTTAAGGGTAACGTGAAGTAGTACAAACATCCCTTTAGGGATAGCAAAAGTGATTAGACCGTAGTGGCTTGAACAAAGTGAAAGCCAGCGTCTTGAGACGCCGGCTAGTAATAGAGGCTTATAGCCTCAGTGCAAACCACCCGTTAGACGGGTGGTTCTGATTGCAGTGGAAGCGAAAATTTTTTAAAGTCATTGTTGTTTTTGCTTAACTCACCTGCTTATTCTCCACAGGAAGTTCCTGCGTTTCGAGATCCTTCTTCAAGATCCGGTAGAACGAGAGAAGCAGCAGTGCGATAACGAAGAGCATTGGAAGCGCGAAGACTGAGGTGACGGATTGGATGGTCTTTAAGACATTCAGCCCCGGTACCATGTGCTCCAAGAAGAGGATGCCGACAGGCAGGAGCAGGACGAGGAAGGCCCAGAACACTTTGTACCATTTTTGCGGCTCTTCGTCGTTCTTTAAATTTTTCGAGGTGAGAATGGAGACGACGGTGGAGGCGGCGGTTGCGCCGCAGGCTAAGGTGATGAAGACGACGGCCATGTATACGGCGATCGCGAGGCCGGAAAAGGGCAGCGTCTTCAAGACAGCCAAAACTGCAGCGTTATTGCCGCTTTCGCTGACCAGCTGCGAGAGATTGAGCGCACCGGACAGTTCTAAACTGATGCCGTAGTTGCCAAGCACTGCGAACGCCAGCCAACAGGCGAGCGAGGTCCAGATGCAGCGGACGACTGCGATTTCACGGAACGTGCGTCCGTAGGAGACGCGTGCCAGCCAGAGACCGTCGGAGATCGTACAGCCGACGTACCAGGCCCAGTAGAAAACGGTCCATTCCTGAATGAAGCCGGTTTGCGCGATCGAATCGGTATTGAAACTCATATGGATGAATTCGCGGATATTGGTGCCGATCGCCATGACGAAGTTGTTCAGGATGAACGATTTTGGCCCGGCCAGGAAAACGAAGAGGAAAAAGGCAATGGCCAGCTTGACGTTAAAGTCGCTGATAATGCCGATGCCTTTCGCGATGCTTTTCGAGGTGGAGAGGATAAAGAAGAGGCAGAAGACGAGGATGACGCCGATGCGCAATTCAAAAGTGATCGGCATGTTTAAGAGGTATCCGGCCAATTCGGCCAGAATGGATGTGCCTAAACCGACTGTGCAGACCAGACCGCCGATATAGCCGAAAGCGACGACTCCGTCGATGAAGGTTCGTGCGGCGCGGACCGGAAGACTGTTTCCTTTTAAAACAGGTTTGCAAAGATCGGATAAGTTCAAAGAATCGACTTTTTTATTCCAATAGAGGTAACCCAACGCGAGCGAAGCGGGCAGATAAATGGCCCAAGCCGAAAAGCCCCAGTGAAACATTCCGTAGGCGGAAGCGTATTCATACGCCTGGATCGACATCGGAGCGACGCCGAACGGCGGCGTTTTAACGTAATACATCCACTCAACCATGCCGAAGATCAGGATGCCTGCGCCCGCTGCGGAACACATATTCATAGCGGCCCAAGTGAAGTATTTATAGTGGGGTTTGGCATCGGAGCCGCCTAAGCGGATGTCGCCGTATTTGGAGAACATGATAAAGACGGCGAAGACGGCGCTGAGAAAGGCCAGCATCAAGAACAGCCAGGGGAAGTTCAAGGTCATGATCGAGTAAAAGACGTTGATCACAGCGGCGCTTCCGTCTGGAAACAACGCCATCGGAATGACCAGTGCGACCAACAGGCCGACTGCGATCAGGGCGATCGGCAGATTAATATTTTTGAACATCGATAAGCTCCTCCTTTAGTTATGCTTTTTTGAATACGGTCAAGGCTTGTTTGAAATCGGCAATTAAGTCGTCAATGGCTTCAGCGCCTGCGGAAATGCGGATCAGACCTTCTTCCATGCCCATCGCTTTCAGTTGCTCGGGCGTGAATTCATTGCGAAAAGCGGTAGCCGGGTGGGCGATGCTCGTACGATATCCTCCTAATGTACCAAGATATTTAACTAAATTCAACTTATGCATAAAGGCATTTACTTTGGCCCGGTCGTCTTCGACGCGGAAACTGAGCATCGCGCCGCAGCCGTTCGGCAGGAGTTTGGCGGCCAGTTCACGCTGCGGATGGTTGGCGAGCGTCGGGTAATTTACGTAGCGGACATGCGGATCGTCCTGCAAGGCTTCGGCAATTTTTTTTGCGTTTTCAAACTGTTTCATGACGCGCAGTTCCATCGTCCGGATGCTGCGCAGCATCAGCCAGGAGCTGTTGGGGTCGAGACAGCCGCCCAGCAATAAGTAATCGAAATAGATTTTTTTCATCAATTTTTTGGAGCCGGTGATCGAACCGGCGGTAATATCGCTATGGCCGCCAAAATATTTCGTCAGACTGTGGATGACAAGATCGGCGCCATGTTCGAGCGGGCGAATCGCAAGCGGCGTGGTGAAGGTGCTGTCGACCAGTACCAGCGCTCCGTTTGCGTGAGCCAGTTCGGACAGCGCATCGATGTCGACGACTTCGATCAGCGGGTTGGCGATGATTTCCGTATATACGATCGCGGTATTGGGCTGCAGCGCTGCGCGAACGCTATTCATATCGGTGAAGTCGCTATAGGTGACTTCCACATTCAGCTTTTTTAAGATGTTGTCAAACAGTTCGATGGTTTCGCCGTAGAGCGAGCGGTTGGCGAGGATATGGTCGCCGGCTTTGACAAGCGAGAGCACGGCGGTCGAAATCGCGGCCATGCCGGAAGCGCAGACAAGCGACTGCTCGCCTTTTTCCAAATAGGAGACGGCGTCAGCCACTCCGTCACGGTTCGGATTCGCGGTCCGGCAGTAGTAATATTTGCCGCCGGTACTGGCAAAGTCGTAATCGTCCATGTCCTGGATGATGTTGGCGGTGGAATGATAGATCGGCGGCGTCTCCGGGTGTTCGATCGGAAGCTTCGACTCGCTTCCGGCATACAGGATATTCGTTTCTCTGGTTAGCTCATTGAATACCATTTGTATCTCCTCCAAATCAATAGTAGTGCGTATATGCCAAGCGTAAACCTTATGCTAAGAAGCATGTCAAGAAAAATTCGCACAAAACAGAATAATCAATTTTAATGGAGTGCGAAAAAAATAAGCGATGCGTCTTTTGTAAAATGAAAAAGACGCATCGCTTATTTTTTTCGTAACGCCGCCAGCGGCGCATGCTCTAAAATTTTATTCCAACAACAGCTGCACTTCATAATCGGCGTTCATGTATTCGACTAAATTGCCTTCGAATTCCAGCGCGACAATGGTAGACGGTTTTGGCAGCGAATCGAAAAATTTTTCCAAGATGGTCGTGTCCCATTTTTCCTGCAGCAATTTGGTGCGGAAGCAAAGGTATTCTCCGGCCGGAAGTTCCTTATACCAGGGCGTGAAAAACGTCGGCCTCTCTTTGAGATAAATAAAATATGTTTTAGGTTCGAACTTGCGTTGAAAAAGGCCGGAAGCAGTTATTTCATAGCCGTATTGGCGGCGATAGGAGAGCGCGTGCAGTTCCGCGCGGCTGCGGGTCTTGGCCAGGCGGATTTCCATATCCGCCAGTTCGTCGTGCTCGTAACAGGGAACCTGGATTAAATGTCGCGCATCCAGGTGCATGCGGTAGAGCACTTTCGAGACGTCCATTTTGCTCAAATAGGTGAAGTAGTCAATATACCATTCCACGTCTTTAATCCTGGCCCGCATCGCTTCCATGGCCTGGTTGGCGGCCTGCCATTGCTGTTCAAGCGCAGGCAGCAGACCGTCGACCGTGCCTTTTTTCATGATGCTGCCGATTTCAGAAAGCGATAAGCCTAAATATTGCAGGTATTTGATCCGGTCGATGATATGGAACTGGTTGAATTCGTAATAGCGGTAGCCGCTGCCGCTCGAAGTATACGTGGGTTTAAGAATGCCAATTTTTTCGTAGTGACGTAATGTTTGCGTGGTAACGCCGAGAAATTTCGCTGTCTCTCCAATGGTGTAATACTTTTTCATGCGAATAGCTCCTCGTATCAATCATAACGCGTAAGAAAGATGATTCCTACAATAAGGTAGAAGCCCTTTTCTAAAAATTTTAAACCTTATTGTAAGAATAAGGTCAACCCTTTTATTCTTTACAGAGCGAAGAAGTCCTGCCTCTATGAAAAAGCGTAGGAATACAAAACGAAGAAGAAAAATTATTTAAAAATAAATTTAAATAATACCCGTATCGTTTTAGCGAAATGCGCTGACTAATAAAATAAAAACAAATGACAACCGGGGAGGAAATAAAAATGAAAAAGAATTATGAATGGAGCATGCTCTTAATCCGCCTTGCTCTGGGCAGCATATTTTTGGCGCATGGCTTGCAAAAAATCAGCGGTTTTGAAGGAATCGTACAATGGTTTGCTTCGATCGGCCTGCCGCCCGCGCTTGCATACGCGGTGACTGCAATTGAAACGCTCGGCGGAGCCGGACTGCTCTTCGGCGTGCTTGTCCGTCTCTCAGCGCTTGGTATTGCGGGTGTCATTGTCGGAGCGATTCTTTCCGTCAAACTCAGCAAAGGCTTTATCGGCGGTTATGAATTCGATCTCTTGATCTTAGCGGCGGCGCTTGCTTTGGTCCTGTCCGGCAGCGACAAGTTCGCGCTGGGAAATCTCTTTGGCCGCTCAAGCAGGGATGATTGAGATTATAAAAAGGAGTGTCTCAACATAGGTGAAAATATGTTGAGACACTCCTTTTTTGCGGTTATAAGCACTTTAAGAAATTTGCTTTAGCAAAATAAATTTGATAGTAATGTGGTTTATTAATGACCTTAGCTTTTTCCGCGAAAGTAGTTTTACCGTGACTAATCGTTCTTCGGATCAGCCATGGTCGCAAAAACCTGCAACCACCGGAATACCAGATATATGACGCCGTCCATGGCGCAATATCTGCGAGCAGCGTCCTGCTGCTCGTTCCTATGGTTTTAGTTAGTGCTCCCTGTCTGCTTTCCTCGTCCTTAACGTCCCGGAAAAACAACTTCCGCGGGACTTTGAAGGAACGACGAAAGGGAATTTTGTGAACTTGCAAAATTTATCCAATTTTTCACTCTATGATTTGGTTCGAGCAATCCTCGCAGCCGTGTCTTTTGACCAGGCCTGGCACGAAGCCATTTCGTTCTGGAAAAGTCACATGACGGCCAAGTTTGATTTGCTAACTCAAATAAATCAAAAGAAAGTGATAGCGACAAAAGTATCTGGAAATCGCCTTTGAATGTGCGTATAATAAAAAGCAACGAAAGGGGTGTTGGTATGTTTAACAACGATACGTCGGATATTGTAAGAAGCCGGGAGGTGAATCTGAAATAAGCTAGCGGATCAGCCTCCCAAAAGGGCGAAGGATTCTTTTGGAGGAAGAAAAGATGATCGATATGGAAAATTGGGGGCTAACCCCGCAATTAGTCGCCGAAGCCGAGGCTGCGGGGGCTTATTTGGGGCGCGTCGTCTCGCAATATAGAGACTGCTGCCGCGTCGTCACGCGAAAAGGCATGATGAACGCGGATGTGTCAGGTAAATTTCGCTTTGCCGTGAAGCGCTTGTCCGAGTATCCGGCAGTGGGCGACTTTGTACTGCTTGACCGGAGCGACGATCAAAGCGGCAATGGCGTCATTCAACAGGTTTTGCCGCGCAGGAGCGCCGTAATCCGTAAAGCGGCGGGAACCGGACAGGCGGAGCAGGTGGTGGCGGCCAATTTGGATCTGGTTTTTATTTGCATGTCGCTGAACGATGATTTTAATTTGCGGCGTTTGGAACGTTATCTCGGCATGGTATGGGATAGCGGCGCGACGCCTGTTGTGGTGTTGACGAAGGCGGATCTTTGCGTTGATTTGGCGGAGAGAATGGCGCAGCTCGAGACGGTGGCGTTCGGCGTCGATGTCGTGGTCACGTCAAGTTTTGCCGAAGAGGGATATCAGGCCGTCAGACGTTATCTGGGGCGTGGCCGGAGCATTGCCCTGATCGGTTCTTCGGGCGTAGGTAAGTCTACGTTGCTCAATCGTTTGCTTGGCCGCGAATTTATGGCCACGCAGGAAATCCGTCAAGACGATAAAGGACGGCATACGACGACGAACCGTCAAATGCTTTCACTTCCTGACGGCGGCGTTATAATCGACACGCCGGGCATGCGTGAGCTTGGTTTGGAAGGCGCGGATCTGGCCAAAACGTTCAGCGATATTGACGTACTGGCTAAGGAGTGCCGCTTTTCCGATTGCGGACATGGGCGGGAACCGGGGTGCGCGGTGCGCCGCGCGATTGAGCAAGGTCGTTTGCCGGAAGAACGGCTGCTTAGTTATCAAAAGTTGCAAAAAGAAGCGAAGTATCAAGGGTTAAATGCAAAACAGATCGAAGCGGAGAAACTGGCGGTCATGTTCGCCGACGTCGGCGGCATGAAAAATGCGCGACGTCTTATACAGGAGCAGGCGAAGAACAGGCGGAGGTTTTAAAACGTAACGGTCGCTAGTAAAAAAACGGGTCAGCTTTCATCTGGTGGATGAAAGCTGACCCGTTTCAGCGTGTAGACAATTGAAAAAACAAAATACGATAACAGGAACGAATAGGCAGATTAAAGGAAACGATAACACGAAGAAGCGAAGCGGGCCGATACTATCGGCCCGGCGAGAAGAAAGGAAGAATTTAAAAGCTCTTCCGACCTTCCCTTCTTCAACTCTTCGTGTAAAGAGCGTCCCACTTGATTTCGTTTTTTCATTTACCAAGTCAGGCGCAGCGTTTCGCCAAGCAGCGGAAGCTTTAGGGCATCCGGCGGCAAGCTGCGTTGCTGCCAGGCTGCTTTCAGACGGTCGAGCGTTTCGAGCGTCGTTTCATCGCCAAGCGGGAAGGCATCGTGGTGCATCGGCAGGAAGAAGCGTGCGCCGCAGTCGAGATATGCTTGTACGGCTTGCTCCGGTGAGGCATGCTGCGTCTGCATAAACCAACTTGGCTCATACGCGCCGGTCGGCGCAAGGAAATAGTCTATTGAAAAACGGCGGCCCACTTCTGCAAAGCCGCGAAAATAGCCGCTGTCTCCCGCATAATAGACGGTTGGCCCGGCGGCGCTCTGTAAGACCCAACCGCCCCAATGACTGTGGTTGGTATCCCAAAGCAGGCGGCGCGACCAATGCTGCGCCGGGACGAAATGCAGATGCAACTTGCCGAGCACGGCTGTTTCCCACCAGCTAAGTTCTTGTACGCAGGAGAAGCCTTTGGCGCGCAGCCAAGCGGCGAGTCCCGCGGGGACAAAAATCGGAATGCCGCGTCCCAAACGGCGCAGCGTGTCGAGATGAAGGTGGTCGTAATGGTTATGCGAAATCAAAATCGCGTCGATCGGCGGCAAGTCTTCCAGCGCCAAACCGGGTTGCGCCAGACGGCGGTGAAAGCCCATTCGTCCGGCCCAGACCGGATCGGTGAGCAAATTGAAGCCGTCCAGTTGCAGTAAAAACGTTGTGTGTCCGACCCAGGTCAGCGTCGGCTCTGCGCGGTTCGCGGCAAGAAATTCATGTTCTTTTTCCGTCGCCTGCGGCATGATGTAAGAATGATCACGTTTTTTGCCGAAACGTTCCTTCTGCCAGCGCAGTACGGCGGAAGGCGGCAGAACCACATTGACGTCGTCCAGGTTACGGTAATGATGATGGGCCATGCTTGCTACCTCGTGTTTATAGAGTGATGGAAATAAATTCACTGCCGGAGTTGATCAAGCGGATCTGTTATTTACAGATAGTCCGCTTCCGAATCCGGGATGGTATTGGTCAGCTGCGATAAATACTGCATGTCCGCGTCATCTATGATAAAGTCGACGTCTGTATTCGCGATGATATAGGCTTCATGCGTTGACTTCGGCAGCGGCAGAATATCATTTTGCAATGCGAATGCGATGCAGAGCTGTGATGCGCTCTTGTCATATTTTTGCGCCATGCGCAGAACATCTTCATTGTGCAAAAGATCGCCGTGCGCAAAAGGCGAATGGCCGATCACTTGGATCTGATTTGCTTTGCAGAGGCGAACCACTTCGCTTTGTGGACAGCCGATGTAATAACAGATCTGATTGACGTGAGGGACAGTTGTGCCATGTTCGAGCAGGTTTGTAAGGTCGGCACAGGAGAAGTTGGATACGCCGATCGCGCGGATCAGACCTTCGCGATACCAGCCTTCCATCCTCTGCCAAAGGGCGGCGTTTTCCTTATCGTAGTTTGCCTGCGGATCGTCGCATTCATCCCAGGGCACAGGAGAGTGGATCAGATAAAGGTCGATGTAATCCAGTTGCAGGTCTTTCAAAGATTTTTTAAAAGCAGCCTCTGCTTGGCGCACATCTTTAATGTCGCCGGACAGCTTTGTCGTGATGAACAGGTCTTCGCGTTTAACGGCAGACTGCTTAATTGCTTTGCCGACGTTTTTTTCATTACCGTAGTCGTTTGCCGTATCGATATGCCTATAACCGTTTTTCAGCGCATACGAAATACTGGAAAGACATTGTTTTTCTTTTTCGATCAGCCATGTACCGAAACCGAGCTTGGGAATCGCAACTCCATTTGCCAGGCGGAACGTTTCATTCAGTCGTCGCATTTCTATGATCTCCCCTTCGTCATAATCAGGTAAGAAGCGTCTGTCGCAGATTTCTTTTATCCTGTTAATTCTCTCCGGCCGCTTTTTTACCTGCCTTGCACGCTGCGCAAATTTATTCTTCGCCGTTTGAAATATAAAAAGCAGGACAGAAATACTTGCGAAACAGATAAGAGAAAAGAAAAAACGAATTGTTAGAAAAAAGAAAAAGAGCAGCAGGAATTTTTTAAGGGTAAGAAGAATAGACAATGTAAACGTTTACGTAAACGTTTACAGAAGACCGGACGCAGGGAGAGTGTCACATTTGGAAATGGAAGAAGAACGTACGAAGCCGGTGACAATTAAAGACGTGGCCCGTGAAGCGGGCGTTTCGATCGCTACGGTATCGCGTTTGCTCAATGGCCTTGACGGCGTTGCGCCGGAACGGGCGCAGCGAATCCGCGACGCTGTGGAAAAATTACACTACCAACCGAATTCAATGGCGCGTGCGCTTAAAATACGCGAGTCACGCAGTATCGGCCTGATCATTCCCGATATTGAAAATCCGTTTTTCCCGGCCTTGGTGCGCGGCGTCGAAGACGCGGCGCAGTTGCACGGTTACGCGGTGATCCTCTGCAACACCGACGGCAAGCCAACGCGGGAAGAAGAATATATGAAGTTTCTTTATCAAAAACAGGTGGATGGTATTTTGTTTGCCGGCAATCTCGATTTTGCCGAAAACAGCCACTGGCTCTCGACGATTCAACTGCCGATCGTGCTGCTCGACCGTCGCATCCCCGGCGCGCCTTACAGTGCAGTACTCAGCGCAAATGAAGACGGCGCATATTTGGCGGTGCAGCATTTGATTGCACAAGGCTGTCGTCAAATTGCGGTCATCGGCGGCCGTGCGCGATCGCCGGTCAGCAACGAACGGTTGCAGGGTTATCGTCAGGCTTTGATCGATAACAAAATGGAAGCGGACGAAATGCTGTGCAAAGAAGGAAACTTTTCCTTCGAAGGCGGCTATCAGGCTATGGAATCGCTCTTAGCCGGCGGAAAGCCATTTGATGGTTTGTTTGCCGCCAATGATATGATGGCCATCGGCGCGCTGCAGTGTTTAGAGCGGCATGGCCGCAAAGTACCGGAAGAGATTGCGGTCGTCGGCTATGATGATATTCAGATGGCGGCCTGGTATAAACCCGCGCTTACGACGATGGGGCAGCCGGTCTATGAGATGGGACGACTGGCGGTCGCGAAGCTGGTCGAAGAAATCGGCGGAAAGAATGTCGTACGGCAAGAACAGATTTTACAGCCGCATTTGGTTGTGCGTCAATCTTCGTTACGAAAGGGGCAGGAACGATGAGTCGGAAGAAAACAGTGCTGGTTGTGGGCAGTTTGAATATGGATCTGGTGGCGAGCGCCGAACGCTTGCCGGCGAAAGGCGAGACGGTATTCGGCAGTAAGTTTGCCACATTTCCAGGCGGCAAAGGAGCCAATCAGGCTGCCGCCGCAGGACGACTCGGCGCGGATGTGCAGATGGTCGGTTGCGTCGGCAAAGATGCGTTTGGCGCTGAACTCTTAAAGAGTATGGCCGGAAGCGGCGTTGATATTGCACGAATACGTGAGGTGGAAGAAGCGACCGGCACGGCATTGATCACGGTTGATCCGGCAGGCGCTAATACGATTGTCGTGGTGGGCGGCGCGAACGACTTGTGCAGCCCGGAGGATGCCGAGCGCGCGATCAGGCAGATCGGTTCTGACGGCATCCTGCTCTTGCAGCATGAAGTTCCGCCGGAGACGGTGGCGCAAGCGATTCGCAGCGCCAAGGCGCAGGGCTGGACGGTTATTTTGAATCCGGCTCCGGTGCGCAGCGTAGACGCGGAGCTATTGCCGCTGATTGACATCTTGCTGCCGAATGAAACGGAGATGGCCGTGCTGGCTGGGATGCCTGCGAGCACGCCCGATGCTGCAGCTGCCGCTGCGGAGCATTTGCTGGCGCAGGGCGTCGGTGCGTTAATCATTACGCTCGGCAGTCAAGGCGCTTTATACCGCAGCCAAAGTGAAACAAGGCATGTGCCCGCCTACCGCGTTAAAGCGGTCGATACGACGGCAGCGGGCGACGCGTATGCCGGAGCGCTGACGGCCTATTTGGCTGAGGGGCTGATGATGGAAGAAGCAATGAAAAAAGCGTCGGCCGCCGCTGCGCTGTCCGTGACGAAGTCCGGCGCGCAACCATCTCTGGCGTGGCGTGATGAAGTGGAAACATTTTTACAAGCGGAGGGAAGAATATGAAAAAGCAAGGCGTGCTGAATCAACCGATCAGTCAGGTGATTGCCGGAATGGGGCATGGCGATATGCTGGTCATCGGCGACTGCGGTCTGCCGATTCCGCCCGGCGTGCAGCGCATCGATCTGGCGCTTACCGCAGGCGTACCCGGATTCATGCAGACGTTGACGACCATCTTAGAGGAACTGCAGGTTGAAGAAGCGATCATTGCCCAGGAAATGAAAGAAGTCAGTCCGGCGATGGAAGAGGCGGTCGTACGGCAAATGGGGACGACGCCGCTTGGCCGGATGAGCCACGAAGAGTTCAAGGAAATGACGAAGCGGGCGGTGGCAGTGGTGCGGACCGGTGAATGCACCCCTTATGCCAATATCATCTTGAAATCCGGTGTGGTGTTCTGATAAAGGAGGTACGTCTGCTTGTGAATGAGATACCGTTATTACATATGCGGGGAATCACAAAATCCTTTCCCGGCGTAAAAGCGCTGCAAAGCGTCGAGTTCAGATTAGAGCGCGGTGAGATTCATGCGCTGCTTGGCGAAAACGGCGCAGGAAAATCGACGTTGATGAAAATACTCAGCGGCGTCTACCAAAAAGATGAGGGCGAAATCCTGCTGAACGGGCAGGCTGTATCGATCGCCGATCCGCGCCAGGCGATGGCGCAGGGCATCAGCATCATTCATCAGGAGATGAACTTGGTGCCGGAACTGACCGTGATGGAAAACATTTATCTCGGTGCGGAACCGACACGATTGTTCGGTTTCGTTGACTGGCGGAAAATGGAGACGGCGGCAAGCAAAGTGCTGGCGCAGCTCGGTTCCGATATCAAACCGGATGCGGTCGTTTCGAGTCTTAGCATCGGGCAGCAGCAAATGGTCGAGATTGCGAAGGCGCTCTCGGTTGATACGAAAATTTTAATCATGGACGAACCGACGGCGGCGCTGACGGAACGCGAGACGGAGCGCTTGTTCGAGATCGTACGCAAGCTGGCGGCGGACGGCGTCGGCATTGTCTACATCTCGCACCGGATGGAAGAACTGTTTGCGCTCAGCCAGCGCATCACGGTGATGCGTGACGGTATGTATATCGCAACGGTCGAGACGGCTGCGGTATCGTTTGACGAATTGATCCGCCTGATGGTCGGTCGTGACGTGACGCAGCGTTTTCCAAAACAAACGGCGCAGTTGGGCGAGGAAGTCTTGCGCGTGGAAAAATTGAATCGTCCTGGTTTGCTGGAGAATATCTCCCTTTCGGTCCGCGCGGGCGAAGTGGTCGGCGTGGCGGGACTGATGGGCGCAGGCCGGACGGAAATGGCCCGGGCTATCTTTGGCGCCGATCCGCTGGCAAGCGGCGACGTATTCGTCAGCGGTAAAAAACAGTCGATTACGGACCCGGCCGATGCGATTCGCGCCGGAATCGGCCTGATCACTGAGGACCGCAAGAACCAGGGTTTGGTGCTGAACTTGTCGGTCGGCGAAAACATGGCGCTCGCATCGCTCGACGAACGCTGCAGCGCAGGCTTTGTCAGACAGCGTGAGGAAAACGATGCGGTGCGTGAGAATATTGAAAAGCTTAAGATCCGCACGCCGGGTGCGGCGCAACTCGTTAAGAATCTGAGCGGCGGCAACCAGCAAAAAGTGGTCATTGCCAAATGGCTTTTGACGAAGCCGAAGGTGCTGATCATGGACGAACCGACGCGCGGCGTCGATGTCGGCGCGAAGGCCGAGATTTATCACATCATGAACATGCTGACCGCAGCGGGCGTCGGAATCTTGATGATCTCATCCGAGCTGCCGGAAGTGTTGGGCATGAGTGACCGGGTAATGGTAATGCATCGCGGGCGTCTTGCTGGAGAATTGTCTCTGGCGGAGGCCACGCAGGAAAAAATCATGGCTTTTGCGGCAGGAGGAGAATAGACGGTGGCTTTAAAAGACAGTGCACAATCGAACATCATACGAAAAATGGGGCCGCTTTTGGGTCTGGTCCTACTGAGCGGCGCCATGGCACTCCTGTCGGATCGCTTTCTGGATGTCAACAATCTGCTGAACGTGGCGCGCCAAGTCTCCATTAACGCAATTATCAGCGTCGGGATGACGATGGTGATTTTGACCGGCGGCATCGATTTGTCGGTCGGTTCGACGGTGGCTTTGGCAGGCAGCGTCACGGCAGGACTTCTTACTGCGGGACAGGGGATGTCGACCGCGATTCTGGCCGGTTTAGTTATCGGCGTGGTGCTTGGCTGCTTCAATGGCTTTTTAATTACGCGGGCCAATGTGCCGCCGTTCATCGCCACCTTGGGCACGATGACGGCAGCGCGCGGCTTCACGCTGGTCTATACGGACGGACGGCCGATCACCGGCATGGACGATGCGTTTCGCTTCCTGGGCGGCGGTTATATTGCAGGGATCCCGGTGCCGGTCGTTTTAATGATCATCGTTTTTGCCGCAGCGTATGTCGTGCTGCGCCAGACGAAGTTCGGCCGCTATGTCTACGCGATCGGCGGCAATGAAGAAGCGGCGCGTTTGTCCGGGATTCATACGAAAAAAATACTGCTTTCCGTATATAGCATCGCTGGACTGTTGGCCGGCTTCAGCGGCATTATCATGGCTTCGCGTCTGAATTCGGCGCAACCGACCGCGGGCGTCAGCTTTGAACTCGATGCGATCGCTGCGGTCGTGCTGGGCGGCACCAGCCTGTCCGGCGGCATGGGAACCATTGGAGGAACCTTAATCGGGGCATTGATCATCGGTATTTTGGATAACGGTTTGAATCTGCTCAATGTCTCTTCCTTTTATCAGCAGGTGGCCAAAGGGGCCGTTATCCTGCTGGCTGTGATTGTCGATAACCGACGCAAAAAAGGAGCGTGATGCCTGGCTGTCTGATGGGTTGATGAAACAGGGCTCTATGAAAGTTTCCCAAAGAAAAGAAGAGAAAACAGGAGGGTTTCAGACATGGTTCGATTCAGCGCTAAGAAAAACATGTGGTCTGTTTTATTGTTGGCGGTATTTGTGATGAGCATTCTCTTGACCGGTTGCGGCGGCAACAAACCGGCTGCAGACACGGCAAAAAAATCGGTCGTCGGCTTGTCGGTCTCCACGTTGAACAATCCGTTCTTCGTTGATCTGCGCGACGGTGCGAAAGCGGCGGCTGAAGCAGGCGGCATGGATTTGGTCGTGATGGATGCACAAAATGACGCATCGAAACAATTAGCCAATATTGAAAACCTGATTCAACAAAAAGTAGGCGTAATTATCGTGAATCCAGTTGATTCGAAAGCGATCGTACCGGCGATCGAAGCGGCCAATAAGGCCGGAATTCCGGTTATCACCGTTGACCGCGGCGCAGCGGGCGGCAAAGTCGTCTGTTCGATCGCATCGGACAATGTCGCTGGCGGTAAACTGGCCGGTCAATACATTGTCGATAAGTTAGGCGGCAAAGGCAAACTGGTCGAACTGGAAGGCATTCCGGGAACTTCCGCCGCCAATGATCGAGGCAAAGGCTTCAATGAAGCGGCTAAAGCCGCTGCCGGACTGACCGTCGTCGCCAAACAACCGGCTGACTTTGACCGGGCCAAAGGCATGAAGGTCATGGAAAACATTCTTCAGGCCAATCCGGAAATCAATGCCGTATTTGCGCACAATGACGAAATGGCGCTCGGCGCGCTGGAAGCCATCAAAGCAGCGAAACGCAATAACGTGATCGTCGTCGGCTTTGATGCGACCGAAGATGCGGTGAAGGCCGTCAACGCCGGAACGCTTGGCGCGACTGTCGCACAAAAACCGAAAGACATGGGCAAGATCGCGATTGAAACCGCGAAAAAAGTAATGGCGAAAGAAACCGTACCGGAAAGCATTCCGGTAGCGTTGGAACTGATCGTTAAGAAATAGGTTGGTTAAAAAAGAAGGGCTGTCTCGAAGTAGCGATGCTATTTGAGGCAGCCCTTCTTTTAGGTTGACGGAGAAGAAAAAGCGGACTATAATATAAAAATAATTAACTAGTTAACTATTGAAGGAGACCAGGATGAATACAGCGGAAACCGTCATGCATTATTTGTATCAGACGACGCGCAGCATAACGAAGGGGATCAACCCGCGCCTTGAACCGAGCGGTCTTTACAGTTCGGAGTGGGCGGTGATCGTTGCCTTGAAAGAACGGGCGAAAATGACGCAGGCCGAATTGGCCTTGTATATGAACATTGAACCGCCGGCCATTTCAAAGAGTCTCGGTCAATTGGAGAAGAAGGGCTGGATATCGCGTTTGCCCGGCGAACGCGACCGACGGGAAAAATATGTGGCGCTAACCGAGGCGGCGCTCGCCGAATATCCGAAATGGGAAAGCGTTGTCGGACAGCATCGCCAGGAAGTGCTGCAGCGACTGTCGGAAGAGGAACAGCAGCAACTGGCGAAATATCTGAAGTTGTTGTTTGAAAATGCGGAGTTGTGTAAGGAGCGGAAACGATGAGAGACGTATTAGAAGAAGAACTTGAACTTGGATTTGAGCAGGAACAGGAGCCACTTTGGACGCGTGCCTATAGTCTGACGGTGTTGGCGACCTTGTTTATTTTTATCCCATATTCGTTGTATTTGCCGGTCTTGCCGCTTTATGTGATGGAGAAGCTGCATGCTTCGGTGCAGATTGGCGGAGCGATGAATGCGGTCTTTTTGCTGGCCTCGGTCTTGTTTCGTACGCAAACCGGGCGCTTGGAACTGGTGTTTGGCAAGAAGCGGGTGCTGCAGATCAGTTGTTTGTGCTTTTTTATTACGCATTGGCTTTTCTTGTTGACGGATGATACGTGGCTGCTGCTCCTGATCCGATTTGTCAGCGGCGTTGCTTTTGCGATCGTGAATACGTCGATCATGGCATTGGGCAGCCAACTCGCGCCGCCGGAGCGGCGCGGCGAGGGAATTGCCTATCTGACGACGGTGTTTACCGCGGGATCGGCGGTCGGCCCGTTCAGCGGCTTGTGGATTGCGGATAACTTTGGTTTTGAATGGGTGTTCATCTTTTGCGGCTTGGCGACGTTGATCGGCGGTCTGATCGTGCAATTGCTGCCGGTTGGCAATCTGCGCCAGCATTCACGCAAGTGGCTGCTCAGCTGCAAAGTGTCCGACGTAATCGAGCGAAAAGCAGTGCCGAGTTCTTCGGTGATCATGCTGCTTTCGCTGACGTATGCGGGAGTCCTGTCGTTCGTTTCGGTGCATGCCAAGGAATTGGGCCTGGCCGACGCCGCAACCTGGTTCTTTGTTGTGATGGCATCGTCTTCGGTCGCTTCGCGTTTGGTCAGCGGCAAAATTTTTGATCGCTGGGGTGCGGATGTTGTCATGTATCCGGCCTTTGCCTTGATGACGCTGGGCTTGGCGGTGCTTGGAACAACCAGCACTTCACTGGGCATTTTATCGGCGGCCGTTTTGATCGGCGTTGCCTATGGCGTCGCGGTGCCGAGCGTACAGGCGATTGCAGTGTCAAAAAGCGCGGCCGGGCGGATTAGCATCGTAACGGCAACTTATTTTACCTGTCTCGATATCGGCTTGGGCGCTGGAGCGTATCTGCTCGGCTTATGCGTACCGTTTTTGGGTTACGGCAATGCCTATCTGGCATCCGCGCCTGTGGTGCTGTTGGTGGCTGGCCTCTACTACCTGCTGCGTTCCGGTAAGAATAAACAGTCGTCCAGCTGTTGAACGGAAAAAACGCTACGAAAAGGATTGGGATTTAATTGATGATGCAACTACTAAAAAACGATTGGCGTGACGCTTTAGCAGGGGAATTTGAACAGCCTTACTATAAAAGACTAGAGCAATTCTTAATGCAGGAATACGCCGCTACGCAAGTTTTTCCACCGCAAGATGATATATTCAATGCCCTAAACTATACGGCATTGGCTAATGTGAAAGTGTTATTGCTTGGGCAAGATCCCTATCACGATGAAAATCAGGCGCATGGCCTGTCTTTTTCGGTTCTTCCCGGCGAGAAGCTGCCGCCGTCTTTGCAGAATATTTACAAGGAACT
Organism: Azotosporobacter soli; assembly: GCF_030542965.1. Taxonomy (NCBI): domain Bacteria; kingdom Bacillati; phylum Bacillota; class Negativicutes; order Selenomonadales; family Sporomusaceae; genus Azotosporobacter; species Azotosporobacter soli. Next base: position 58,513 of record NZ_JAUAOA010000017.1, on the reverse strand, counting down.
CGCGGACGATGTCGGCTGTCCAATCGGTACGAACGGCTACCTGAAAAAATGGGCCGAGCAGGGAGTGTTGCTCTTGAACACTGTCCTGACCGTGCGGGCGCATCAGGCCCATTCGCATAAGAACAAGGGCTGGGAGAAATTCACCGATGCCGTCATCCGCAAAATTAATGAGCAGGATCGCCCGATTGTGATTCTTTTGTGGGGAAACCCGGCGCAGAAAAAAAAGGCGATGCTGACAAACCCGAAACATCTGGTGCTGACTGCGCCGCATCCAAGTCCGCTTTCGGCGTATCGCGGCTTCTTCGGCAGCAAGCCTTTCAGTCAGGCGAATGCGTTCTTAGCGGCGAACGGAGTGGAAGGTGTGGACTGGATACTCTAGTTTTCGGCAGTGGCTGCTAATAAAAGTAAATCGATTGTTTATACGGAAAGAGAAGCGTAGCGGCTTCTCTTTTTTGTCATCTTGTCTGAATTATGCGTTTTTTATTTCTGTGCCAGACTGTTTGAAAGCAGGCGGATGCCCAACCTTTAATTTTGTCCAGAATGACTGTGGACGGATTCGCGTCATCTTTGCGTTGAAGCGCAGAGAGGCAAGCCCTTATAATGAGCCTAACGTAATTCGTTATTTCTGCAGAAATACAAGTCATTACGGAAAATTAAACAGGGGAGGCACATAGTGATGTCTGATCTTTCTTCGACGCCACAGGGAAACGGCGCTGGAAATGCGCAAGAAAAGGTGCAGAAATTTGGGCGCTTCTTAAGCGGCATGGTGATGCCGAATATTGGGGCCATCATTGCATGGGGATTAATTACGGCCTTGTTTATTCCTACCGGTTGGGCTCCGAATGAGTACTTGAGCAAATTGGTCGGTCCGATGATCATTTATCTCTTGCCGCTTTTGATCGGTTATACCGGAGGTCGAAGCGTCGGCGGCAGCCGCGGCGGCGTGATCGGTGCGGTCGCTACGATGGGTGTGATTGTCGGCGTCGATATTCCGATGTTCATCGGCGCGATGATCATGGGACCGTTTGGCGGCTATGTGATTAAAAAATTCGATGACGCGATAGCCGGGAAAGTGAAACCGGGCTTTGAAATGCTGGTCAACAACTTTTCGGCGGGCATCCTGGGCGGTTTGGTGGCTTTGATCGGTTATACGGCAATCGGCCCGGTGGTGCTGTCGCTCAGCAATATGCTGAAGGTCGGCGTCGAGGGCATCGTCAATGCCGGGTTATTGCCGCTGATCTCGATCTTTATTGAACCGGGAAAGATTTTGTTTTTGAACAATGCGATGAATCATGGCGTGTTAAGTCCGATTGGCATTCAGGAAGCGAAAGAAATGGGGAAATCAATTTTCTTTCTTCTTGAACCCAATCCTGGTCCGGGACTGGGCATCTTGCTGGCCTATTGGATTTTTGCCAAGGGCATGATTAAGCAATCGGCGCCAAGTGCGATCATCATCCATTTCCTCGGCGGCATTCACGAAATTTATTTTCCCTATGTGCTGATGAATCCGATGTTGCTATTGGCCGTCATTGCAGGCGGCGCGAGCGGCGTCTTCACCTTTTCGCTGATGGGAGCAGGCTTGGTGGCGACTCCGTCGCCGGGCAGCATTTTTGCCTTGTTGGCGATGACGCCCAAAGGCGGTTATCTGGCGGTCTTGGCAGGCGTAGTCGTTTCGACTGCGGTGACCTTCCTTGTGGCGGCTCCGTTCGTGAAACGGGCAAATAGTCGCTTGGACGAGGAGGAACTTGAGGATGCCAAGGCGAAGGTCAAAGAGTTAAAAGGCGTGCCTGGTGCAGCTAGTGTGCCGGTGAATGCAGCGCCGCGTAAGAGCGTGAATAAAGTAGTCTTTGCCTGTGATGCGGGAATGGGCTCGAGTGCGATGGGTGCGACCACTTTACGCAACAAGTTCAAGAAAGCCGGACTTTCCATCGTGGTGGTCAATCATGCGATCGAAGACATTCCGGCGGATGCGGATATCGTCATCACGCATGAAACGTTAACCGAACGGGCGCGCGGTATTGCGGCCAAAGCGGAACATATTTCAATTACCAATTTCATCGACAGCCCGGAATATGACGCGCTGGTGAAACGATTGGCGTGACGGAGGACGGGACGGACGGCGTATGGCGAATGGCTAGCGGCAGGACGGCATATGGCTAAGGGCTAACGGGAAACGGTATAATGCCTGACAAGCCACAAGCCACAAGCCACAAGCCACAAGCCACAAGCCACAAGCCACAAGCCACAAGCCACAAGCCACAAGCCACAAGCCACAAGCCACAAGCCACAAGCCACAAGCCACGGACGGAAAGGAGCGGAATATGCAGGAACAAAAGATGAATCATCGTGTAAAAAGCATATTGCGCGAACTTTGCCGTCAGGATGGGTATGTGACGCTGAGCGCGATTGCTGCGACGCTCGGAGTGAGTGCAAAGACGGTGCTGCGTGACTTGAGTGCGGTTGAAGAATGGCTGACGGAGCGAGGCTGGCAATTGCAAAAAAAGACGGGCACAGGCGTGGCGCTCGCAGGCGATGCCATGCTGCGGCGCGAGGTGCTGCAGGCGATGGAGGGGCAGCAGTCGGTTGAAGTGTATTCGCCGCAGGAACGGCAAAAACGCATTATCAGTGAACTGCTGCAGCGCCGCGAACCCGTCAAATTATATACGCTGGCGCTCGATTTAAAAGTTACCGAAGGTACGGTCAGCCATGATTTGGATAAGGCCGAGCAGTGGCTGAAGGGGCAGGGCGTCTTACTGGTGCGTAAGCCGGGTTTTGGCGTCTATGTTGAAGGCGCAGAAGAAAAACTGCGTCGGGCTATGGTCAACTTTCTTTATGAAACGGTAGGTGCGGATCAATTATTGGAAGTGATCCGCAGTAATCTTGGCAAGACGGAGCGACTGCCGAGCGGCTGGGCGCAAAGTCGTCTCTTGAATTTGATTGATCAGGATGTGATCGGACAACTGGAAGAGACGATCCGAGAGACGGAAGATGCAATGGGCGGACGTTTGGCGGATACTGCCTATGTAGGCTTGACCGTGCATTTGGCGTTGGCTGTGCAGCGCATCCGGCAGCAGGAAAAAATAAGCATGGCGGCTGAGTTGTTGGCTGAGTTGAAACGGTACCGGGAATACGACATTGCCCGCCGTTTGGCCGATGCGATCGCGGCGCGTTTTGCGATTGCAATCCCGGAGGATGAAATCGGTTATATCACGATGCATTTGAAGGGCCTGAAGAATCGCGACGGCGGAGCCGGTATTGCGCAACAGTCGATTGGCAATTTTGAACTGGTCAAGGTTGCGAAAGAAATCATCCGCGCCGCGGAAGGCGTCAGCGGGCAATTTCTGGCGCAGAATGAAAAATTACTGGTTGGTTTGGTCAATCATCTTGGTCCTGCGGTGAGCCGTCTGCGCATGAATCTGGAGATACGCAACCCGCTGTTGGCGGAGATCAAGGCCTTTTATCCGGAATTGATCGAAGTCAGCCGCCAATGCGTCGAACCGGTTGAACGTCAGTGGAACGTTGTGATGCCGGAAGCCGAGATTGCTTATATCGCGATGCATCTTGGCGCGGCGCTCGAAGACAGTCGGCGCCGCAGCCGTATCGTATACCGGGTCGCGATTGCCTGTCCGACAGGAATGGGCACATCCCGTCTGCTTGCCAGCAAGATTGAAAAAGAGTATGACAACATCATCATTGTCGATGTTATTTCCAGCCTGCGTCTGGAAGAAGGCTGGCTAAAAGAAAAAAAGATCGACTTTATTTTAGCGACGATTCCGATCAGCGATTGCAGTATGCCGGTTGTCGTCGTGAATCCGCTCTTGTTTGCAGCGGATAAAAAACGCATCGCCGATTTATTGCAGCGCTTGAACGGACAAGCGCAAACGGAAACGCGCGTGCAGGCATCGACGGTTTCCTTGCAGGAAAAACTCGGAACGCTTGGCAGTTATCAAAGCGCGATCCTCGAATTGTTGGAGCACTTCTTCTTGCTTGGCATGGAGACGGCGACGGTGGACGGCATTATCGACGCTGCTGTTCGCTTGTGCGCCAAAGGAGAAAGCGAACAAAGCCAATTAGCGCTGGATTTAAAAGAACGTGAAGCCAAAGGCGGTACGATAATTGCCGGACATGGCTTCATTCTCTTGCATTGCCGAACCAGCGCGGTGCAGGAACTCTTTTTCGGCGCGGTTGCACTAAAAGAGCCGCTTACAGGAATCCATGGACGGGCAGCGGTTTCGGAAGAAATCCGTTTGGCGGTCATTATGCTCGCACCGTTACAGTGCCATAAGAACGCAATGGAGACCATCAGCTATTTAAGCCAAATGCTGATTGAAAGGCCTGCTTTCCTTGCCGAATTGCGTCGGGGCGATCAGGCGGCGGCACGGCTGGAAATAAGCCGTTTGCTTGAAAAACTCTACAAAGGCAAGAGTAAAATGGTGCTGGAGGCGTGAGATGGCAGACGAAATGAAGCGCGAGAAGAGCGGCAAAGCCGGTGCGTGGTTGCAACGCTTGGGACGCAGTCTCAGCGGCATGGTCATGCCCAATATCGGAGCTTTCATTGCCTGGGGCTTGATTACGGCGCTTTTCATTCCCAGCGGTTGGATTCCGGATGCTCAAATTGCGCGTCTGGTGGAACCGATGCTCTTTTATTTGCTGCCGCTTTTGATCGGACAGGCTGGCGGCCGGGCGACCGGCGGGAGTCGAGGCGGCGTAGTCGGCGCAGCGGCGACGATGGGACTGGTTGTCGGAGCCGATGTGCCGATGTTTCTTGGCGCAATGCTGATCGGCCCGTTGGCGGGCTATTTGATTCGCCGCATGGATTCCTTCATGGCGGAGCGAACTGCACCGGGCTTTGAGATGCTGGTCAGCAATTTTTCCGCGGGAATTATCGGCGCTGTATTTGCGGTTGCCGCTTATAAAGGAATCGGTCCATTGGTTTATCTGTTGAATGAAGCGTTGAAGCACGGCGCCGATCAGATCATGCAATGGGGCGTGTTGCCGCTGGCTGCGATCATCATCGAACCGGGCAAGGTGCTGTTTTTGAATAATGCGCTCAACCATGGCCTTTTGGCACCGATCGGCATGCAGGAAACCGCTGCTTCCGGCAAATCGATTCTGTTTCTTCTGGAGACGAATCCGGGGCCGGGAATCGGCCTGCTTGTGGCGTATTGGGTAGCGGCGCAGGGGGCAGCGAGGCAATCGGCGCCGGGAGCGCTTTTGATTCATGCGCTTGGCGGCATTCACGAGATCTATTTTCCTTACGTGCTTATGAATCCGCTTTTGCTGTTGCCGCTCATCCTAAGTTCGGGCATTGGTATTGCCGTGTTTGGCGAACTGAATGCCGGATTGGTCGCAACGCCGTCGCCGGGCAGTCTCTTGACCGTTTTGGCGATGACGCCTAAAGGTTCGTATGCTGCGGTGCTGGCGGGCATCGGAGTATCGGCTGTGTTGAGTTTTTTGCTGGCGATGCCGCTGATTCGCCGCAGTGCGGACGAAAATACGCCGCCGTTAGATGCTGAAGAGCAGATAAAACGGGTGCTGCCCGTTGAGGAGATTATCCTTGCATGCGATGCCGGGCTTGGTTCGAGCGCGATGGCATCGTCGATACTGCGCCGCAAATTAGCGCAAGCCGGTTATGCGGTCGATGTGGCGCATTGCGCGGTCGATGAAATTCCGCCATCCGCCGGCGTTGTGATTACACACGCCGGATTGGCTGAGCGGGTGAGACAGACGGCGCCGCAGGCAAAATGCATAGCCGTTGACGATCTTATCGTGAACGACGCGTTTGAAACGCTGCTTGCCGGAGGCTATCTCGCTGCAGACAAATGCAGTCCGGAAGTTGAAAAAGAGGTGGAGGATGACATGATTTTATTAAAAAGCAACATTCACTTGGGCTTAGCCAGTGTGGACAAGGCGGCTGCGGTTCAAATGGCCGGCGAACTTCTCCATGCCAGCGGCTATGTGAAAGAGGGGTATATTGCCGGGATGCAGGCGCGCGAGGCGCAATTGAGCACGTATATCGGCAAAGGGGTGGCCATTCCGCACGGCATTGGCGCGGCGAAAGAAGAAATTCTTCGCTCGGGCATGGTGGTCTTGCAATTTCCGGACGGCGTGCCGTTTGACGACGAACTGGCTTACCTGGTGATCGGCATTGCCGGGATCGGCAATGAACATCTGAGCATCCTGGCTAATATTGCTACGGTGTTGGGTGAGGAAGAAGGCTTTGAAATAGAAACGTTGTGGCGTACGCAAGACGCGGATATGATTCACGAATTATTCACCCTAAACCGCGAGACGGAATAGGAGAAACGAAGATGATTATAACAGTGACGCTGAATCCTGCCGTCGATAAGACGGTGGAAATTGACGATTGCAGACTGGATGCGGTGAATCGCATTAAAAGCAGCCGCCTGGATGCGGGAGGTAAAGGCATTAATGTCTCCAAGACGATTGCAAGTCTGGGCGGAACGAGCCGGGCAATCGGTATTTTAGCTGGAAAAACCGGCGCTATGATTGAAGAATGCCTGACGCAAACTGGGATTGCACATGCTTTTTTGCAGGGCAGCGGCGAAACGCGGATGAATTTAAAGATTGTCGACAAGCTGAACGGACGCAATACGGATATCAATGAAACGGGTCCGCGCGTCAGTGCGGAGATGATTGCGCAGTTAAAAGAGCAGTGTGTGAACAGTCTGCGGGAAAAAGATATTTTAGTCTTATCAGGCAGCGTGCCGCCGGGCGTGGAAAAGGATGTGTACCGGGAGTGGATCCGGGCGGCGAAGGAGAATGGCGTCAGGACGGTTCTCGACGCTGACGGCGAATTGCTGCAAGCGGGATTGGAAGCGGGACCTTATCTGATAAAGCCGAACATTCATGAGTTGGAGCGGTTGGCCGGAGAGCGCCTCGAAGGCGAGGCCGCTACTGCGGAATTTGCCCGTACGCTGTGCAGCCGTTACGGCATCGAAGTGGTTGTTGTCTCACTGGGCGGCGAGGGTGCGCTGTTTGTCACGGCGCAGGAAGCGTATCTGACGCGAGGGCTTCGCGTTGCGGTACAAAGTACCGTCGGCGCGGGCGACGCGATGGTGGCGGGCCTTGCATTGGCGCTTGAGCGCGAAGCGGATTGGAACGACTTGATTTGCCTGGCGGTAGCCGCAGGTACGGCCAGCGTGATGACGGGCGGCACGGAGCCGGGCGGACGGACGTTAGTCGAAGAACTGGCGAAGCAGGTGAAATGGGAGAAACTCGAGGAACGTGAAAAGAAAAGGAGCAATGAGCGATGAAAACACGTGCAGTCAGATTGTATGGCAAAAAAGATCTGCGTCTTGATGAATTCGAACTGCCGGAGATAACGGCGGATGAAATATTGGTAGAAGTCGTTTCCGACAGCATTTGCATGTCGAGTTACAAAGCGGCCGTCCTGGCCAGTGACCATAAGCGAGTGCCGGATGATATCGCCGAATATCCGATCATTATCGGACATGAAATGGCCGGAAACATCGTGCAGGTAGGAAAGACATGGCAGGATCAGTTTAAAGTCGGAGAAAAATTTTCCATGCAGCCGGCGCTCAATTATAAGGGCAGCATGGATTCACCCGGCTATTCGTACCGTTATTGCGGCGGCGCGGCCACCTATGTCATCATGCCGAAAGAAGTCATGGAACTCGGCTGCTTGTTGCCGTATCAGGGCAAGGCCTATTATGAAGCGTCGCTGGCCGAACCGATGTCCTGCATCATCGGCGCGTTCCATGCCAGCTATCACACATCGATGGGTTCGTACGAACACAGGATGGGCATCGAACCGGGCGGCAAAATGGCGATCCTGGCCGGAGCAGGACCGATGGGGCTGGGCGCGATCGACTATGCGCTGAACTGCGAACGCAGACCGGGGCTGATTGTCGTGAGCGATGTCGATGAAAAACGCCTAAAGCGTGCGCGCAGCCTGTTCAGTGAAGCTTCGGCCGCAGAAAAAGGCATACGATTGGAATTCGTTAATACCAAAGGCATCGAGGATGTACCGGCATATTTGAAAAAAATCGCCGGCGGCGACGGATTTGACGATGTCTTTGTCTTTGCGCCGGTACGTCCGGTCGTGGAGCAGGGCGATCAGATTTTGGGCAAAGACGGTTGCCTGAACTTTTTCGCCGGACCGACGGATACGAAATTTTCCGCAGCCTGCAATTTTTACAATGTCCATTATGCCGCGACGCATATCGTAGGCACGACCGGCGGCAATACCGCCGATATGATCGAGTCGCTGCGTCTTACTGAACAGGGAAGGATCAATCCGGCGGTCATGGTGACGCATGTCGGAGGACTCGACAGCGCCGGCGAGGCGACGCTTACGCTGCCGGACGCACCGGCCGGGAAGAAGCTGGTCTATACCGGGATTAACATGCCGATGACCGCCATCGAGGATTTCACCGAACTTGCGAAAGAGAATCCGAAATTTACCGCGTTGGCTGAAATTACGGAGCGCAATAACGGTCTATGGAATCTGGAAGCCGAAGAATACCTGCTACGACATTGGAAAGCATAAGAAAAAACGCGTTCGGCGATTGGCCGGACGCGTTTTTTCTTATGCTTTTAGAGGGAAAGTCTCACGACTTTCAGACTATCGCGGTGGTTCAGATCGATCAGTTCGCCGTCGCTGGCTTTGACGACCGGCGATTCGAAGGCGTGATGCGTATAAATGACTTCCGCAGTCCGTCCGTCGCTGAGTTCGACATTGGCGGTGAAGACGAAGTCTTCCAGATAACGGTCGAAGATGTCGACGATTTCGGTCGAGATCTTCGTTGCGGCGCTTTTTAAGAGGCGCGGCCGGATGTCGAAGAGATTCGGCAGGCCTGCCTGTTCATGAAAGAGCACGTCGAAGCGGTTGGCCAGCGCCACAACCTGTGCATAAGGATGCATCTTGCCAGGCGGCAGGCATAAAGGGAAACCGCTGCCGTCAATTGTTTCGTGATGCTGGAGTAAAACGAACATCGCTTCGCGCGGAAAAGGATACTGCTTTAACAGGTCATAGCCGATTTGCACGTGGGAACGGTAAAGTTCATTGTCATGCTCGGTCCGACTGGCTGCGGTCTCGGAATATTGAGGCGGCAACAGCATCTTTCCGATATCATGGATCAGCGCGCCGATCGCAATGTTTTGGATCTGTTCGGAAGGATAACGCAACAGGCGCGCAAGTTTTGTCGCAATCACCGCAACGGCCAGACTATGACGGGCGAGAAGCTCGACTGGACCGCCTTCTTCCTCTTGGCGTAGCGCATAACCGATAGCGCCTGGAGTCGAGAGGACATAGCGGCAGATGATGTTGGCCAACGAATCGAGTTTGGCCGGATCGGTATACAGTTTTCGGTTGCGCAGGATTTCGAGAAAACGATGGCTAATCGTTTCATACTGCTCCAATGACTTTTCATTAATGATCGAAGGAATCGGCGTCTGCGGCGGAATGTCGATCGAGACGGAAGCTTCTTCATCAGCGCTTTGGCTGTGTTGACGCGTTATTTCGTCAAACTGTAGAGCCATTGCGAGGTCTTCGTCGGTATCTTTATCTTCCTTAATGCGTACCTCTTGAATGTTCCAACTGAGTAAAGAGGCGATGGCTTTGGCGGTTAAGGTGCTACCTGCCGTCAACAAGATGGCGCCGTCTTCATTGAGGATGTGCTGGGCAATCACGATTCCGGGTTCGAGTTCGGTGGTGCTCATTTGACGCATAATAATCCTCCTACATCGTTGCATTGGGTAAATCCCTATAAGAAAAGTTTCCTTATTATAAGACGAAGAAATAAGATTCTGTTGTGTGAGCATGCTTACGGCATTCTATAGTTCTTATCATAAGTAAAAAAGCGTTTATTTGCCAGAAATAAAAACTAAAAAAAGTAACATAAACGCTAATATAATCTGAAAGTTGTCAACATTTTAGCAAAATGAGGCGAATACTGCCAAAAATAAATTGTAAAAAAAAGGGAAAATGACACTTGCGGCGAAAGAAGTCGTATACTGAAAGAGAAAAACGGATAAAGGAGACGGAAAATGCCGGCTTATTTTACGGTAGAGTTTTCTTTTTGCAAAAGCGTCTTATACTCCGATTTTGTACAGGATATTTATCAGGTTTTTTTTGCACAGGGCATGGTTTTTAAAGAAGGGTTTTGGCATGGCAAGGATATGAAGCTGCAAGAAATTATCCGCTGGAATCAAAATAAATTGGAAGCTGGTTTTAGTTTTGGCTTGGAAGAAGACGTAAAGCTTGATTACCGCCAAATTACGCTGACACATCCTGATTATTCAGAGCTTCGTCTCTTGTGGTCAGGTGCGGCGAATGAAATTTGTCTTAGTTTGTTGATACCAGAGGAGGATATTATTGTTGGCGCTGAGGACTATGCATTTATTCCGGAGAAAATTATGTATGTTATGCAAGTGGCGCAGGCGGTATGGCTGACAGGAAAGGCGGCGTTGGTACAAAGTTGTCTGGAATTGGAAGGCGTCATCAGCTTGTACCAAGCGACAGAGGGCGTGTGTCCCTGTATTGATCCGTTTGCGATTGTAGCGGAGCCGCTGATTTTGTCGGGGAGCGAACTCGACGGTATACGGATCGAAAGCCTGGCGAATGGCGGGGGGTTATTGCAGGATGAAAGCCTGCTAGGCTGCAAAGTGCAGGCGGCAGGGTAATATGCTAAATGACCGGATCGATTATATCGATCCGGTTTTCTTTATAATTATGAAGTAAAAGTAAGAATTGCGTAAGGAAAACAAGTAGGCATTCTATTGACGCGGTGGACGAAGCGGACATAAAATGGGTATGTTTGGAGAAAGTTGCATCGGCTAAGCCTGCGAGAGTGCGTTACAAAAGCAGGCTTACACAAGGGAGAAAATTCATGAGAAAAGTAAATTGGTTATCCTGGCTGGGAGCACCGAGCCTGCCGCAACCACGTTCTGGCGGTTCTGCGGTCGTAATTGCCGACGTCAGGAAGACATATGTGACTGGGGCGGGAGAATTTGAAGCGTTGCGAGGGATTGACCTCGAGATCCAAAACGGTGAGTTTGTTGCGGTAGTTGGCAAGTCCGGCAGCGGCAAATCCACGCTGATCAATATGATCACCGGCATCGACCGGCCATCGGGCGGCGAGGTATGGGTGGCGGGCACGCCGGTGCATCAACTGACGGAAAATCAGATTGCGGTCTGGCGGGGACGGACTGTCGGCGTCGTGTTTCAGTTCTTTCAATTGCTGCCGACGCTCACGGTATTGGAAAATGTCATGCTGCCGATGGATTTTTGCGATATGTTCAAGGCGAGCGAACGGCCGCAGCGGGCCAAGGAATTGTTGGATATGGTCGGGGTTGCGAATCAGGCGGACAAACTGCCGGCGAATCTTTCCGGCGGCCAGCAGCAGAGGGTTGCGATCGCCCGGTCGCTGGCCAACGATCCGCCCTTGTTGGTGGCGGATGAACCGACTGGCAATCTGGATCATCGGACGGCTGACTCGGTCATTGAACTGTTTGGCGAATTGACGCGGGCGGGCAAGACGATTTTGATGGTGACGCATGACGCGGAACTGGCCCGGCGCGGCAGCCGTATCGTGACTGTTGATGAGGGGCAGGTTGTGCTGCCGTTTGCAGACGGGATGAATCATTATGAGTAGGCGGGGTTGGCTTACGCCGCGCTGGATGAAAGTTTGGGCCGATCTGTGGGGCAACCCGCTGCGAACGGCTCTTGTTGTGATGTCGATTGCCGTAGGCGTGTTTGCGGTTGGCATGGTGTATAGCGCCTATCTGATGTTCAGCCGCGACCTGGCCGGCAGTTGGGCGACTGCCGCTCCGGCCAGTGCGACGCTGTACGCCGATCCGTTCGACGAAGAATTGGTCCAGAGCGTGCGCAGCCTGCGCGGTGTAAAAGAAGCCACCGGCCGCCGCAACGTCGATGTCCGGGTTAAGACGCAGGACGGACAGATGCGGCAAATGCTGCTGATTGCGCTGCCGGACTATGTGAAGCAGAAAGTCAACATCATCAAGCCGCAATCCGGCGCGTGGCCGCCGGGGGATGGCGATGTTCTGCTGGAGCGATCTTCGCTTGCCGGCATGGGAATCAAACAGGGCGATCGTGTCCAGGTCGAGACCTCGACCGGGCGGAAGCGTTCGATGAAAGTGAGTGGCGTCGTGTATGATCCGGCGCAGATTCCCAGTATGTTTAGCGGCCGCTCCTACGGCTATATCAGTATGGAGACGTTGGCCAAGTTGGATGAGGAACGAAGACTCGATGAAGTTAATCTTGTCGTGCAGCCGGAACTGATTAAAGGCCAGGATGGCGAAACTGCCATACAGACGATCCAGGGCGTCGGCCGCCGGGCTTGGACAAAGCTGGAACAGGGCGATACCACGGTGTACTGGCTGCAGGTCGGCAAGCCGGGCGAACATCCGCTGCAGGGGCCGATTGATGCGCTCGTCATGCTGCTTGCGGTGCTCGGAGGCTTATCATTGCTGTTGGGAACGCTACTGCTCGTGAATACGGTTTCGGCAATCTTGGCCCAGCAGATCCGGCAGGTGGGGATCATGAAATCGATCGGCGCGCAGCGCGGGCAGATTCTGCGCCTGTATCTGTCGATGGTGGCCGCCTATGGCTGTCTGGCGCTGTTGGTATCGGCGCCGCTTGGCGCGGTTGCTGCGAATGCGATTACCAGCTTTATGGCGCAGGCGTTCAATTTCAATTCCGGCGGCTTGGAACTGCCGCCGCGCGTTCTGGTGCTGGAAGCCTGCGTGGCTTTGCTGGTACCACTGTTGGCAGCACTGTGGCCGATCTGGCAGGGGACTGGGGTCACGGTGCGCGAAGCGATCAGCGATTACGGCATTGGCGCTGTCGCCGCCAAGGGGCGGGTCGATCGCTGGGTGGATCGGGGACTGCGGAGACTTCATCACCTGCCGCGCCCAGTGGTGCTGTCGTTGCGCAATACGTTCCGACGCAAGGGGCGGCTGGCGCTGACTCTGATCACGCTGGTCGTGGCCGGAACCGTGTTCATGGCGGTCTTTTCGGTGCGGTCATCGCTGTATGCGACGCTCGACCAGGCTTTGGAATATTTTCAATATGATATATCAATCAATTTTACGCAGAATTATCGTGGCAGCCGCATCAGCCAGGAGGTCATGCGTGTGCCGGGCGTCGAGGCGGCCGAAGCATGGGGGTTCAGTTCGGGCCGGATACTAAAGGGAGAAGGAAAGGCAGCGGAAACGGAAGCCAGCAAGAGTACGTTCCTGTTGGCGCCGCCGGTGAATACGACAATGATTCAACCCAGGGTCATCGAGGGACGCTGGCTGGTTGAAGAAGATGAGAATGCCTTTGTCGTCAATACCGAGGTGGTCAAGGACAACCCACAGATTAAGGTGGGAGGGGAGACCGTAATCAAGGTTGGCGACCGGAAATTGCACGGCACGGTTGTGGGAATTGCGCAAAGCCAGCTGACTGGTCCGATCTGCTATTCGCCCAATGAATGGATGACGAATGCGATCCAAGCTGCCGGAAAGGCGCGCTCAGTCCAGGTCGTGACGCTATCGAAGGAGCCGCAGGCTCAAGTCGCGTTGGGACAGGCGCTGGAAGCGCATTTGAAGAAAAACAACTTGCGGGTGCAGAGCGTGGAAGTGACCTGGCAGCAGAAAGAGCGGCTGCGTTCGCAGTTTGACATCATTACCACGTTTCTGTTGGTTATGGCGGTGCTGCTCGCGATTGTCGGCGCGCTTGGATTGATGGGAACGATGAGTATCAATGTACTGGAGCGGACGAGGGAGATCGGCGTGATGCGGGCGATCGGCGCGTCGAGTCTTGGTATCGGCAAGGTGTTTATCGTAGAAGCGTTGGTGATGGGGCTGCTTAGCTGGCTGATCGCGCTGTTGCTGGCACTGCCGGTATCGGCGGCCCTCAGTTATCAGGTCGGGATGCTGTTCATGCGCGCGCCGCTGCAGTTTTCTTTTAGCCTTAGCGGTCTGGCGATTTGGCTGCTGCTGTCGGTCGTGCTGTCGGTGTTGGCCAGTTTGTTGCCGGCTTGGAATGCGACGCGGCTCAGCGTCAGGGATGTGCTTAGTTATGAATAAAAGCCTGTTCCGGGGCTTGATGGGGTGATGGATAATGATGACTACATGGTTTGAAAAATGCAAACGTAGATGGTTCATATGCCTGCTTGTACTGGCGGCGCTCGGCGGCTGGTGGTATTGGCAGGGGCGGCCGGCGGAAACGAAGCTGGTTCCGCCGGTTAAGGATGACGGGCGGGTACTGGCGGAAGGCATCGTTTTTCCTGTGCGTTATGCGCAAATGGTGATGCCCGTGGAAGGAACAGTGGGCGAAATATTGGTGCGAGAAGGCGATCTGGTACAGGTCGGCCAGCCGATCATCCGGTTGGTACGCGAGGATGCACAGGCCAGGGTCGGCAGCGCCAGTTCTAATGTCGCTAAATCGGCCGCGGCAGTCGAGCAGGCTCGGGTCAATTTGATCGATGCCAAGCGCGAATTGGCGCGCCAGGAAGCCTTGAGCAGCGCCGGCGCTGCAGCCAAGCAGCAACTCGATCAGGCTCGGACACTGACGGAGCGCTGTCAGGCGCTGCTCGATCAGGCGACGGCCGATGTCGCGGTGCAGCAGTCGACGCTGACTGAGTCGGCCGGACTGCTCGATAAGACGGAACTGAAGGCGCCGATGGCTGGCCGGGTTGCCTATTTGGATGTCAAGGTCGGCGAACATGCCGCGTTCGGCGCCGTGTTGGTACGGATCGCCGATGAATCAGCCTGGGAAGTTCGCAGCGACGATCTTACTGAACTTTCGATTGCCAGAGTTAAGGAAGGCGATAAGGCGATGCTGACGTTTGACGGTATACCTGGACTCGAAATTCCGGCGAAGGTTCGATTTATCCGGCCATACGGCGAGAAAAAACGCGGCGACATCACCTACACTGTGAGCATCAATCCGGAGAGTTGGGACCAGCGGCTACGTTGGAACATGACCGCGCAAATCGCAATTCTGCCCTAGGGAACCACTGATTAATTCGTGCAAGGCGCTGAAATGGATCTTTTTGCGCCTTGCTGCGTCGGTCTGAATTTGAAATAGCGTTGCTATTCCTGCGTTCAGCCCTTCTTGCCAAACACAAAAATATCTCATTCCAGCGGTGCCTTCATTTAATCAGTGCTTCCCTAGATGGCAATATAGTGAAACAGATCAACGGAATAATGCCAAGGAATCCGGAGCCGAAGCGGGGAATCAGGCAGTAAGGTGGATAGGAGGGTATTGTAGATGGAATATGAAAAAATCCACAAACTGCATGAATTAATTGCATCCGGTACGATGGCCGAGTCACAAGGACCATACCGGGTCGGCGTTGATTTGGGAACGGCGGATGTCGTATTGGTTGTTATCGACGGCGAGGGAAATCCGGTTGCTGGCAGCATGCGCTGGGCTTCAGTGGTAAAAGATGGTCTGGTCATGGATTTTCGCGGTGCGATGATGATCGTCGAAGAATTGAAGGCGGAAGTGGAAGCGATCATGGGTATTAAGCTGGAAAAAGGCGCTACCGCAATACCGCCGGGTACGATGGGGCGGAATGCGCAAGCCTGCAACCATGTGATTGCCGGTGCGGGCATCGAACCGGTCGGACAGGTCGATGAACCGGTGGCGGCAGCCAAAGCGCTCGGCATCGAACATGGCATCGTTGTCGATATCGGCGGCGGAACGACCGGCATTGCCGTGCTGAAAAACGGCGAACTGATGTTTACCGCCGATGAGCCGACCGGCGGTACGCATCTGTCGCTGGTATTGTCGGGTTCTTATAAGATCAGCTTTGAAGAAGCCGAATTGATGAAGCGCGACACGCGCCGCCATAAGGAAATCATGCCGACCGTGCTGCCGGTGATTGAAAAAATGGCAACGTTGGTGAACGATATGCTGGAAGGGCATCAAGAGTATCAGCAGTATCCGGTGTATGTCGTTGGCGGAACCGCTTACCTGGAAGGCTTCGAGGCCGAATTCGGCAAGGCCTTCGGTCGTCCGGTTCATGTGCCGCCGCATCCGCTCTTGGTAACGCCGCTTGGGATTGCGATGTTCGGCTAAGCGTAAAAAGAGTGTCTCAACGCAGAAAACTCTGTGTTGAGACACTCTTTTTATTCTTAAAGCATTTTCTTGCGCCACAGTACATAAGCGGCGCAAGCGCTGGCGCAAAGTGAGATCAGCGTGACATACCAGAAGCCATTCGCAGTTCCCTGCCAGGGAACGACCATCGACATGCTCCAGAAGCTGGAGAAGACGGTTGGAATCGAGAGGATGATCGTGATCGAAGCAAGGAACTTCATGATGTGATTGAGGTTGTTGGCGATCACCGAAGAAAAAGCATTCATCATGCTGCTGAGAATGGTGCTGTAGGTTTCTACCATGACCAATGCGCGTTTGTTTTCGAGGATCACGCTTTCCAGTAAGTCTTCATCTTCGCGCCGCAGACTGAGGAAGTGGTGCAGTTTCGGATCGGCGCTCAAGCGAAAAATCGTTTCTACGACGATGATGTTGCCGCGCAAGGCGGCGGTAAAATAGGTAAGGCCTTTTTCTAAATTCAAGAGAAGATAGACTTCTTTATTGGTGGCTGCTTTGCGCAGCACGACTTCGATTGCGTCGGTGCGCTGCCGGATTTGCTGAATGTGACGCAAAAATTCCGCACCGCTTTGGTATAAAAGCTGAAAGAGGAAGCGGCAGGGTGCGTTCGAATCAAAGCGTCCTTCTTCATTCAGCAGAATCGAAGCTAAAAACGCTGAATCGGACTGACTGATCGTAACGCTGAAGTCCGGCGTGAGAATAAAATTGAGTGGTACTGTATTATACGTGCCGTTATCATTGCTGACCGGAATGTGTATCATAATGACCAAACAGTTTTTTTGTTTTACGATGCGCGGGCTGCCGTCATTTTCGAAAGAAAAATCGAGCAGACGGACTGGTATGGCAAGTAGTTTAGCTGCTTGCGCCAATTCCTCCGGCGTTGGCTGCGTCAACTGCAGCCAAGCGCCGTTCAAAGGTTGATCCGGCGCTGCAGTGACAAAGTCGCCTGAGATGTTTTTATGAATCGTCAGCATAGCAGTACGCAGCCGCAACGAACAGCGGCCATCCTCCTATCCTTTTTGCACCCAGTATTGTGCCTTGGAGATTCCCTGCAGATCAATGTCTTCGACGATGCCGACAATCGCCGCATCGACGGCGCTGTCCGGCTTGCCGGTCAGACGTTGTGCTGTGCTGCCGGAGACAACTAAAACCGTTTCTCCGTTGCCCGCACCGACCGTATCCACAGCGACCTGCATGCTGATGGTGTTCATGCCGTCCAGGTTTAACGGCTGTACGATGAGCAGCTTAGAACCGACCAGAGATTCGTTTTTCGTCGGAGCGACTACGGTTCCGACAATTTTACCTAGCCACATGAAAATTCCTCCCGCAATACGGTATTAGAAATAGTGTTTGACTTTAAAAGGGCAATGTCCTATGTGGCGTTTTGTGTTAAGATAGGAATTTATTGCGCTGACCAGGCTGCTTGAAGAATCTCGGCCAATTCGACGGCGGAGCCCTGGCGCGGGTTGGTCAAGGCACAGACATCCTGAAGCGCGCTTGCGGCCAAATGTGGAATATCGGTCGGATCGAAACCTTTTACCGTCTTTATGCCGCAGGGGACATGGACGCTGTCAAGCAACGTCCGCAATGCGCCAAGCAGCACGGCGGCAATCGTTTCCGGCCTGCGGTCAGGCAGCGTCAAGCCCATCGCCATTGCGATGTCAGCATACTTTTCCGGCGCGGCCGTCAGGTTGAATGCGGTGACGAAAGCGAGCAGCATACCGTTCGCCAAGCCATGCGGCAGGTTGTATTTACCGCCTAACTGGTGGGCCAGCGCGTGAACGTAACCGAGACTGGCGTTGTTGAAGGCGATGCCGGCCAGGTATTCGGCGTAGACCATCATCTCACGCGCCTGTCGGTTATGGCCGTCCTGTACCGCGGTCGGCAAGTGACGGCTGATTAACTCAATCGCTTTTAAGGCTTTGCAATCGGTGACCGGCGTCGCATTCGTCGAAACATAAGCCTCGATCGCATGCGTCAGCGCGTCGATTCCGGTTGCGGCAGTCAGTCCCGGCGGCATATCAAGCATTAATTCAGCGTCGTTGACCGCGATGATCGGCGTCACGTGCCAATCGGTAATCGTCATTTTGCGCTGTTGGGCCGTGTCGGTGATGACGCAAAACCGTGTCAGTTCGCTGCCGGTGCCGGCGGTCGTGTTGACCGCAATCAAAGGCGCGGCTGGGTGGCTTGCCTTATTGAGGCCAACGTAATCCTGGATTTTGCCGCCGTTCGTTGCCAGAAGGCCGATCGCTTTGGCGCAGTCATGCGGCGAGCCGCCGCCGAACGAGATGAGAAAGTCGCAGCCGTTGTCGCGGTACAGCTTCAGACCATATTCTACCTGTTCGACGGTGGGGTTAGGCGAGACGTTGTCGTAAATGATGTAGAAAATGCCGGCCTGCTGCAGGATATCCGTCAACTTACAGGTCAGACCGCTGTCGACGAGAAATTTATCGCTGACAATAAAAGCTTTGCGAAATTTCATCGGCGTGACATATTTGATGATCTCAGGCAAGCAGCCTGTGCCGAGCAAACTGATCGGGGTCATAAAATATTCAAAAACGTTTGGCTTCATAAAGTGAACTCCTTCCTGTCCGCATGTGCGTATATACTTTGACACTAGCATTATCGAAGATATGCGGCAAGTGAATTTGGCGCGCTTGGCAATATGCTTTCACAAGAGAACAATGAATCGCTATCCGAATTGCGTATAAGAGCATATTATCGAAAGAAGGAAGTATCTTGTCAAGGGGAAGGAATAGACCGGCAGTGAGGAGAACTATCTCATAGCATAGGAATCGGGTTGTGCCGGAAGGAGGAATCGTGCTGGGAACGCTATGGACTGATTTTATAACGGGCTTTCAATTTTTTACGCGCATTCCGGTCGTCAGCCAGACGGAATGGTCGCTGGAAAGTTTTGGCCGCAGCGTCAAGATGCTGCCGTTTATCGGTGCGATCATCGGCTTGCTGCTGGGTGGCGGCGCTTATCTGCTGCAGCACTATGCGGGAGCGCCCGCGCATGTGCTGGCGGTTACATTGATTGTCGCGGAGATCATCATTACCGGAGGACTGCATTGCGACGGCTTTATGGATACGGCGGACGGCATCTTTTCCGGTCGCCCCAAGGAGCGGATGCTTGAGATTATGAAGGACAGCCGGGTGGGCGCGTTTGGCGCGATGGCCTTCGCACTGCTGATTTTAACGAAGTATTCTTTTTATCTCGATATCGATCCGGCGCTGCTGCCGTTTGCTTGTTTTGCTATGGCGATCGGCGGGAAAATGGGCCTTGTGGTGGCGGTCACTTCGTTTCCTTACGCCAGGCCCGAAGGTTTGGGCAAGATGTTTTTTCAGCATCATGACCGGCATGCGTTGCTGATTGCCGCAGTGCTGGCGGCGCTTCTCCTGGCTCCGTTCGGCGTCAGGGCGCTGGGCGGTGGAGCCGCAGCCTGCATAGCCGCTGTCATTGTCGGCCGCTATGTCAATGCGCGGCTGGACGGATTGACCGGCGATGTCTACGGTGCGGTCAATGAAGTGGCGCAACTGGCAGTACTGCTCGTGTTTTGCGTTAAGTAAGAAAGGGTGTAAGGTATGGGTGCGTCAACAAAAGTCATTCTGGTGCGGCATGGTCAGACCGATTGGAATCGGACGAAACGCTACCAGGGGCATAGCGATATTCCTTTGAATGAAACGGGACAAATGCAGGCAAAGCAGGTGGGAAAACGTTTGGCCTCGCTTCCGCTTCGGGCGGTGTACAGCAGTGATTTGACGCGCGCCGTTCAGACCGCAGCGGCGATTGCTTTGCCGCATGGTCTTACCGTCATGACGTGCGCGGCGTTTCGTGAACTGAACTTTGGCCTCTGGGAAGGTCTTACTTATGAAGAGATCATGGCCGGTTGGCCGGCCTGGCTTACGGCGATGTATGCGCGACCAAGCATAGGCTATGCGCCGCAGGGCGAAAGCTTTCCACTGGTGCAACTTCGCGCGCTGAAAGGACTCAACGCGTGCATTGCCGCGCATCCGGGCGAAACGATCGCGATCGTTTCGCATGGCGGCCCGCTGCGCACCTTGCTTTGCGCAGCGCTTGGCCTGCCGATTGATCAAGTCTGGTCGTTGAAACAGGATACGACGGCGGTGAACATCCTGGAATATAGCGAGGGTTTGCTGCAATTGGTGCTCTCGAATGACACGCAGCATCTGAAAGAGGATGCATAGGATTTTTCTTACCAGATCGTTGATTATCTTGTCGAGCGTTAGCGGCAGGCAGGAATGGCTTTGAGAAGGGCGAATTTGTTAAAGCAAAAGAGAATATGCCACCAAACAGGTGCCTCCTGTAAAAGGGAGGAGAATAGGGAAGTTCGGAAGGATGCCTTGCATCCTAAAACGACGCGGTCGCGCCACTGTAATCGGGGAGCTGCTCCTGTAATATGCCACTGGGAAACCGGGAAGGCGCAGGAACGCAATGAACTGAAAGCCAGGAGACCTGCCTGTATTGGCTGTCATCTACCCCCGCGCAAGGGGTAATGCCGGAAGGATGGGGTCGCTATATAGCCGCCTAGCCTTTTGGGCTGGGTGGTTTTTGTTTTGGAAAAAACAAAGGAGGAAGCGAAGATGGATTTTGAAACGCGGGTCAAGGAGTGGATCGATGGAGCGGCCAAGCCGGTAAACAGCTTAGGTCTGCTGGAAGAACATTTGAAGAAGATCGTCATGTCCTGGGGTGAGATCAAGCCGGAGTTGAAACCATACCACTTGGTCTTTGCCGCCGACAACGGCGTCGTGGAAGAGGGCGTTGCTCAAACGCCGCAGGAAGTCACATATTTACAGGCGCAGAACATGGTGGCAGGCAGAGCGACGATCAGCTGTTTTTGCCAAAGTAACCGGATTGATTATGGCGTTGCGGATGTGGGCATCAATTCGACGGAACCGTTTAGCGGCTTTCAGCGGAAAGTGGCGCTGGGAACGAAGAATTTTATCAAAGAAGAAGCAATGAGCCATAGCGAGTTCGATCAGGCTTGGCAGGCGAGTCAGAATCTGGTGCGCGAGCTGGTGCAAGAGCGCGGTTACAATATGCTTTCATTTGGTGAAATGGGGATCGGCAACACGACGACATCGGCTGCAGTCATGCATGGTCTGACCGGCATTCTGCCGGAGTTCGTCGTCGGTTACGGCGCAGGCGTTGAACGGACGGAACTGCTAAAACACAAACGCCAGATCGTTGCCAAAGGCGTTGCGCTGCATAAAGAAAAACTGCAAACGCCGCAGGAGGTCTTACGTTGTCTTGGCGGCTTTGATTTGGTTGCGATTTGTGCGGGCATGCTCGAGTGTGCGAAGCTACGGACGCCTTTTGTCATCGACGGCTTCATCACGGCTGTCGCGTATGCATGTGCTTCACGCATTGCGCCGGAAATCGAAAAGCATGCGATTCCGTCGCACATGTCAAAAGAACCGGGCATGGCTTACGCTCTTTTAATGGGAAACATCGTGTCCGACAGCGTCTTCATCCGCGCCAATATGGGGCTGGGCGAAGGAACGGGCGCAGTATTGATGGTATCAATCATGAAAACGATGCTATATACCATGCATCATATGGCTCGCTTTTCCGAACTGACGCCGCTTGAAATACCGGGAAACCGGACGGAAGTCGAAGTTCAAGAGAAAATTGTCGTAGTATAAGAAGATATTGCGAAATGCAGGGATTTGTCAGACGATTGGCTAATACTCCCTCAGTGCAGAGCAAAATATTCTTACATTGTTGCAAGAATAGCACACGCGAGGGAGTGATTTTCGGTGCGAGAAATCAGCCAGTTTGCGCTAGGAGACATTGTCAATACCGATGTACTGCAGGAGATTCAGGATAAGTTTTCTGAAACCACGGGCCTGGCCGCGGTCATTGTCGATCCGGAAGGAACGCCGATCACACGGACGAGCAATTTCACGCAACTTTGTCAGTACATCCGTTCAACGCCGAAAGGGATGGCGCGTTGTTCCGGCTGCGATGACAGCGGCGGACGCCGTTCCATCGACCTGCGAAAACCCATAGTCTATCGTTGCCATTCCGGCTTGACGGATCTGGCGGCGCCGATCATCGTGCAGGATCAGTATATCGGCGCGTTCCTGGCCGGACAGGTTGTCCTGTACCGCGAAGAGGGAGAAGACGTCAAAACGGAAATGTGCAAACGCGTCAGCGACCTGGAACTGGACGAAGCGGTGCTGAGCGAACTGTTCGACCGGGTCAGGGAAGTACAGGAGACGAATATCAAGGCGGCGGCCGATCTGATTTATATCATGGCCAATTATATAGTAGAGATCGGTGTGGCCAACATCGTACAGAAAAAACTGATGAAGGAATTGCAGGCCAAGGCGGAACTGGAAACGCTGCTGAAGGCGACGGAACTGAAGGCGCTACAGTCACAGGTCAATCCGCATTTTCTCTTTAACACGCTGAACACGATCGCCCGCTTGGCGATGCTCGAAGGCGCGACGCAGACGCAGGAAGTGGCGTATGCCTTATCGGATCTGTTGCGCAATAACCTGCGCGACATGGATCGTTTGCGGACCGTGGAGGAAGAGCTGAAATCAGTACAGGACTATCTGACGATCCAAAAAGTCCGCTTTGGCGAACGGATCCACTCTTCGATCCAGGTGGAACCGGAAATTTGGACGGCCAGGCTGCCGGCGTTGACATTGCAGCCGTTGGTGGAGAATGCGATCATTCATGGACTCGAGGGGCGGATCGAAGGCGGCGCGATTAAAATCAGCGGCCATTTGCGTGAGACGGACGTCTACCTGGAAATTAGCGACACCGGCGTCGGCGTAGAGGAAGGCAAGATTGCCGCGATTTTTCGCGAAGAAAAACGGCAGAAGAGCCAGGGGCAGACGACGGGCCTTGGCATCTTGAATGTACATAAACGAATCAAACATTATTTTGGCGGTCAATACGGCATCACGATGCAAAGTTGTCTCGGTAGCGGAACGACGATTGGCATTCGCCTGCCGTATCAGACGGAATAAAAAGGAGGGGTGAAGAGCGTGTATACGATACTGATTGTCGATGACGAACAGCTGGAGCGACAGGCCCTTCGCTTCATCATAGAAAAGCAGTGCCCGCAAATCAGAGTGGTCGGAGAAGCCGGCGACGGCGCCAATGCGATACGCCTGGCGGCCGAAAGCAAACCGGATATTGTTTTAATGGATATCCGTATGCCGGAGATGAACGGCTTGGAAGCGGCAAAAGGCATTCGCGCTTTGTTGCCGGGCGTTAATATTTTGATGCTAACCGCGTTCGACGAGTTCAGCTATGCCAAGCAGGCTCTTACGGTAGGTGCGATTGACTACTTATTGAAGCCGGTGCGCCCGGAAGAATTGCTGAAGGCGCTGGGAGTTGTCATGGATAAGATCGGCATCGATCGTTCGCGCCAGGAGGAAGAGGAACGGCTGCGACAGAGCGTGGAAGCGGCGCGTCCGTTCATTCAGATGTCGTTTGTCTATGATTTGATTTCCGGCAATATCGGCGGCAGCGCTACGTTCCAGGAACGTTCGCGTTTTCTTGGTCTGCGCGTCGATCCGCATCTGGCGCTGGTCGTCGATGTCGATGATTTCAAGAAGCTGACGGTTCATTCGAGCGAACTGGAAAAGCAGATGGTCAAGCAGAAGATTTATCAGGTGATCTGCCAGGCGGTCGGTGATCTGGCGATGGTGACGCCTTTCGGCAGCGACAATGTGATTATTTTGCTTGGCTTTGCCGAAACGGTGACGGCAGAGTTGGCAAAACAAAGCGCGAAGAAATTGGCGGCTACAATCAGAGAAACGATTCAGCGCAGTTTGAGTATCAGCATCACGGTTGGAATCGGACGTTATTATGAAGATTCGCGTGAAGTGCATAAATCGTATCATGAGGCGCTGAATGCGCAGCGCCAGCGTTTCTATCTTGGCGACAGTCAGATCATTCATATTGAAGATGTGCCGTTTTTGGGCGATGTGCCCTTTCATTATCCGTTCCAGCATGAGAGAGTTCTGCTGGACAAGGTACGTTGCGGCGATCGCAAGCAGGCAAAACAGGAATTGCGTAATTTATTGGAAGAAATTTTTGCGACGAAGACCAGCATCGAAACCGTAAAAGCGTGCGTCCTAGAACTGTTGATCGTGTTGTCGCGTTCGGCCGTGGAAGGCGGCGCTGATTTGGAACGATTGACGCTGCTGAATTTGGAATGCATCAGTTTGCTGAACCGATGTACGTCACGTAATGAAGTGGAGACCTGGCTCATCGGATCGCTCGATCAATTTCTTGACAATATGCTGGAGAATCGCAGCAGCATGAATACGCGCGTGATTAATAAAGCGTGCGAGTATATCGTGAAAAATTGCCAACGCAATCTGCCGCTGGAAGAGGTGGCGCAAACGGTTCATTTAAGTCCGTTTTATTTCAGTCGGCTCTTCAAACAGGAAAAAGGCTATAATTTTGTTGATTTCATGACGAAGGTTCGTTTGGATAAAGCGAAACGGATGCTGCAGGAACCGGATTATACCGTTGTTCGTATTGCTGCGGAAGTCGGCTACCAGGATGCCAGCTATTTTTGCCGCGTCTTCAGGCAAGCGATGAATATGACGCCGAATCAATACCGGGCGGAAAACCGTCGCGGCGAAACAATGTTGCAGGAACAAAAAGAACATGGCAAAAAGCTCACAACGTAAGCGCAAAAAGTACCAAGGAACGCAATTAACCATAACTGAAAACAGGGAAGTATGAAAAAGGACTGTGGAAACACAGTCCTTTTTTGCGTTTAGAGCAGAGTATAGTCTAAAGCGAAGCAAGGAAGTACCATGCGGATTTTGATGTAAAAAAATGTAAAAACAAAAGAACGAGAAGGGAACAAAGATGTCCGGTGGATAGGCAAGATATGCGCAAGGTAGATTGGCGAAAACAGCTAATTTTTATAAACGTCAGAATTATGGCAAAGATTGCGAGGGAGAAAGATGTCGCTGGAAAAGACTCGCGTGGTACAGGAATATGTACCAGGCAAACAGGTGACGCTGGCTCATCTGATTGCCAAACCGAAGCAGGAGCTCTGCGAAAAACTGGGCGTTGGCATCAGTCAAGCGATCGGCATCCTGACGATTACGCCATGTGAAGCCGCGATCATTGCCGCCGATGTCGCAACCAAGACGGCGGCCGTACAAATCGGTTTCATGGATCGGTTTACCGGTTCGGTCGTTATTGTGGGAACCGTGTCGGCTGTGGAAGAGGCTCTGAAGCAGGTACTCAGCCTGCTCTCGGAAGGACTCGGATTTACCGCGGCAAAGTTGACGAGGTCGTAAGATGGGCAAGATCATGTTGATTGGTCCGGTCGGAGCCGGAAAAACATCGCTGATTGCGACGCTGCAACAGGAAAAAAAGTCGATTGGCAAGACGTCCTGCATCGAATTTCATGACGGAGCCATCGACACGCCGGGAGAATATGCGCAAATTCCCCGTTATTATTCGGCTCTCTTGGTAACTGCGATGGAGGCGGCACTGATCCTTGTCGTGCAGGATGCGGCGGATGCTAAAGTAACGTTGCCGCCGGGTTTTGTCGGCATGTTTTCGCGGCCGGTCATCGGCGTAGTGACCAAGATTGACGTTCCCGGCGTTGACAAGGAACGGGCCAAAGCGCGTCTGGCGGAAGCGGGCGTTAAAGGCGACGTATTCTATGTGTCGGCTCATACCGGCGAAGGCGTCGAATCCTTATTGGATTATATTGCGGAAAGGGGGTGTACTGCATGAATGAAGCATTAGGCATGATTGAGACAAAAGGACTGGTCGGCGCGATTGAAGCAGCCGATGCCATGGTCAAAGCGGCCAACGTACAGTTGGTTGGCTATGAAAAAATAGGCTCCGGTCTGGTGACGGTGATGGTGCGAGGCGACGTGGGAGCGATTAAGGCTGCCACCGATGCCGGCGCTGCCGCTGCGAACAAAGTCGGTGAAGTCGTATCGACTCATGTCATTCCCCGTCCCCACAGTGATGTGGAGAAAATCCTTCCGGCATTGAAGTAGGCAATAATTTGGAGGTGTAAGTGTTATGCAAGAACAGTTAATCGACAAGGTGATGGATGAAATCAAAAAGCGTATGGAAAGCGGCGCTCCGGCCGAAGCAAAAACAGCTTGCCCGGTCAATCCTGGTCTTACCGAATTTGTCGGTACCGCAATCGGCGACACGATCGGTTTGGTAATTGCGAATGTGGATCCGATTCTGCATGAAAAGATGAAACTGGATCCTAAATATCGTTCTATCGGCATTCTCGGCGCACGTACCGGCGCTGGCCCGCACATCATGGCGGCAGACGAAGCTGTTAAGGCCACCAATACCGAAATCATCAGCATCGAACTGGCGCGCGATACTAAAGGCGGCGCGGGTCATGGCTGTCTGATTCTTTTCGGCGCGGAAGAAGTCTCCGATGCCCGTCGGGCGATTGAAGTGGCGCTGAAAGAACTGGATCGTACCTTTGGCGACGTATATGGCAACGATGCCGGCCATCTGGAACTGCAATACACTGCACGGGCCAGTTATGCAATTAACAAAGCGTTTGGCGCACCGCTCGGCAAAGCCTTCGGTTTGATTGTCGGCGCTCCGGCAGCGATTGGCGTTCTGATGTGCGATGTCGCGGTCAAGACAGCGAGCGTCGAAGTTTGCGGTTATGCCAGTCCGGCTGGCGGAACCAGCTTCTCGAACGAAGTTATTTTGATGATCACCGGCGATTCCGGCGCGGTTCGCCAGGCTGTATTGGCGGCTAAGGATACCGGCAAGAAATTGCTTGAGGCGATGGCCGGTCCGGCGCCGTCTGCAACCAAACCTTATATTTAATAGCAGGGAGGGGAGACAACCATGAAAAGACAGAAACGTTTTGAAGTATTAGCTGCCCGCCCTGTAAACCAGGACGGTTTCGTACAAGAGTGGCCGGAGGTCGGCCTGATTGCAATGGGAAGTCCGAACGATCCGACGCCGAGCGTTAAAGTACAAAACGGCAAGATCGTCGAAATGGACGGAATTCCGCGTGATAAATTTGACTTTATCGATCAGTTTATCGCCGATTATGCGATTGACGTGAACCTGACTGAAAAAGCGATGGCGATGGATACGCAAGAGATCGCCAAAATGATGGTCGACGTCAATGTGTCGCGTGAAGAAGTCGTCAAAGTATTTCGTGGTTTGACCGCAGCTAAGATTGCTGCAGTGCTCAATACGATGAACGTCGTTGAAATGATGATGGCGCTGCAGAAGATGCGGGCTCGTAAAGTTCCTTCTAACCAATGCCATATCACAAACGTCAATGACAATCCGGTACTGATTGCTGCTGACGGAGCGGAAGCGGCGCTGCGCGGCTTTGATGAAATGGAAACTACCGTCGCCGTCGTACGCTATGCACCGTTCAATGCGCTGTCGCTGATGATCGGCGCACAAGTCGGCCGCGCCGGCACGTTGATCCAATGCGCACTGGAAGAAGCCACTGAACTGGAACTCGGCATGCGCGGCATCACCGCCTATGCGGAAACCATCTCGGTATACGGCACAGAAAACGTATTCGTCGATGGTGATGACACTCCCTGGTCCAAAGCATTCTTGGCTTCCGCCTATGCTTCGCGCGGTCTGAAAATGCGTTTCACCTCCGGTTCCGGTTCGGAAGTCCAAATGGGCTATGCCGAAGGAAAATCGATGCTCTATTTGGAAATCCGCTGCATCATGATCACCCGCGGCGCTGGCGTACAAGGCCTGCAAAACGGATCGGTCAGCTGCATCGGCGTTCCGGCGGCGGTTCCGTCAGGCATTCGCGCCGTATTGGGTGAAAACCTGACGGCAGCGACACTGGATCTTGAAGTGGCTTCGAGTAACGACCAAACGTTTACCCATTCCGACATCCGTCGCACGGCACGCACGCTGATGCAAATGTTGCCTGGCACCGACTTTATCTGTTCCGGTTACGGCGGCATCCCGAACTATGACAACATGTTTGCCGGTTCGAACTGGGATGTTGACGACTATGACGACTGGAACATCATCCAGCGCGACCTGATGGTCGACGGTGGTTTGAAACCTGTCTCGGAAGAAGAAGTTATTTCGGTTCGTAATAAAGCAGCGCGCGCGTTGCAGGCCATTTATCGCGAACTCGGCTTCCCGGCGATCACCGACAAAGAAGTCGAAGCAGCTACGTATGCACACGGCAGCAAAGATATGCCGGGACGCAACGTGGTAGAAGACTTGAAAGCGGCGCAGGAAATGATGAGTCGCGGCATTACCGGCATCGATATCGTCAAAGCACTGGCTAAAGCCGGCTTTAGCGATCTGGCCAGCAATGTTCTGAATCTCTTGAAACAACGTATTTCCGGCGATTATCTCCATACCGCGGCGATTCTTGATAAAAACTTCAACGTAATCAGTGCGGTCAACTGCCGCAACGATTATCGCGGACCGGGCACCGGCTATCGCATGAGCAAGGAACGTTGGGATGAAATCAAAAACATCAGTCAGGCCATCAAACCGTCTGACTTCGATGTTTGAGACGGGGAAAGAGGTGTATTGTAATGGAAATTAACGAACAAATGATTCGTGAGATTGTCATGCAAGTAATGCAAGGGATGGAGCAACCGGCAAAAGCGAAAGCGGCTGTCAGCGGCCGTCCGATGACGCTGATTGAAAAAGGCGAAGCCAGACCGGGTACCCGTGCCGATGAAGTTGTCATTGCCCTCGCGCCGGCTTTTGCCAAATTCCAAAACAAAACCATCGTCGATATTCCCCATAGCGATGTGCTGCGTGAATTGATCGCCGGTATTGAAGAAGAAGGCATCCGTGCACGCGTCGTAAGAGTGTTGCGTACATCCGACGTCGATTTTGCCGCGCATGACGCGACGAAACTCAGCGGTTCCGGCATTGCGGTCGGCATCCAGTCGCGTGGTACGATGGTTATTCATCAAAAAGATCTGATGCCGCTTAGCAACTTGGAACTGTTCCCGCAATCGCCGCTTCTCGACTTGGAAGCGTATCGGGCGATCGGTCGTAATGCGGCCAAGTATGCCAAAGGCGAAAGCCCGACCCCGGTACCGACGCGTAATGACCAAATGGCCAGACCGAAATACCAGGCGAAAGCCGCTATCCTTCATATCAAAGAAACCGAGCACGTTGTGCCGGGTGCGAAGCCGATTGAAATCGAAGTTCAATTTTAAGTAGACGGAGGTGACTGCAAACATGTCTCAAGAAAAAATGGTGGAAGATATCGTACGTCAGGTGATGCAATCGATGATTCAAACACCGGGCAGCGCAGCCGCGTCTGCTCCGGCAGTCTCAGGGAAAGGTCTTGACCCGTTGCGCGACTATCCGATGGCGGAAAAACGTCCCGAACTTTTAAAATCCCCCAGCGGAAAAACATTGAGCGACATCACGCTTGATAACGTCGTCAGCGGCGCTATTAAGTCGGAAGACGTCAGAATCAGCCCGGAAACTTTGCGTATGCAGGCTGAAATCGCCGACGGAATCGGCCGCAACCAATTCGCCGATAATTTGCGCCGGGCTGCGGAACTGACTGCTATCCCCGATGCGCGTATTTTGGAAATTTATAACGCGTTGCGTCCTTATCGTTCGACGAAAGCGGAATTGTTCGCGATCGCTGATGAAATGGAAAACAAGTACAACGCAAAAATCAATGCCGCTTTTGTCCGGGAGGCTGCTGATGTGTACCAGCGCCGCAATCGTTTAAGAGCGGAGTAAGGTGTGACGCATATGCCTATCGTTGCAGGGGTGGATATTGGAAATTCTACGACAGAAGTGTGCCTGGCGGCTATGGAAAAGGGGCAGCCGCCCCGCTTTCTGGCCAGCAGTCTGGTAAAGACGACCGGCATCAAAGGCACGCTGGCTAATATACCGGGCATCATTCTTGCATTGGAAACGGCGTTGAAACAGGCAAAACTGAGTCTGCAGGAACTGGCGGAGATCCGTCTCAATGAGGCGACGCCGGTGATCGGCGATTTGGCGATGCAGACCATTACCGAGACGATCATCACCGAGTCGACCATGATCGGGCACAATCCTTCTACGCCGGGCGGCATCGGACTTGGCGTCGGCATGACGATTCCGTTTCACCGCTTGCCGCAGATTGCGGCTGGAGAAAAGATCATTTGCATCGTGCCGCGCGGCATCGATTTTGCCGATGCGGCGGCGGAATTGCGCAAAGCAATGGAACGCGGCGTTGATCTACAGGGCGCGATTGCCAGCCAGGATGATGCGGTACTGATCGTGAACCGGCTTGGCAAGGTGATTCCTGTGCTTGATGAAGTGACGTTTATCGACAAGGTACCGCTGGATATGCTCGCGGCAGTCGAAGTGGCCGAAGCCGGGCAGACGATCAAGACGTTGTCGAATCCGTACGGCATTGCGACTGTATTTGGCCTTTCTGCCGAAGAAACGAAAATGGTGGTGCCGATCGCACGTGCGCTGATCGGTAACCGTTCGGCCGTTGTCGTTAGGACGCCGCAGGGCGATGTCAAGGCGAGGACGATTCCAGCCGGCATGCTGACAGTGATTGGGCAAAAAGGCAAAGGCGAAATTGACGTCGAAGCCGGTGCGGCTAAAGTCATGGAAATGGTGGAACGTTTGCAGCCGGTCAATGATGTGCAGGGCGAAGCGGGTACGCATGTGAACGGTATGCTTGAACGCGTCCGCCAGGTGATGGGCGATTTGACGAGTCAGTCGATTGCAGAGATGAAGATTCAGGATGTGCTGGCGGTGGACACCTTTGTGCCGCAAAAGGTACAGGGCGGTTTAGCCGGTGAATTCGCACTGGAAAATGCGGTGGCTTTGGCGGCAATGGTGAAGACCAGTCGCTTGCCGATGCAACAGATTGCGGATCGGCTGCAAAGCGAACTGCATGTACATGTCGTGATCGCCGGCGTAGAAGCCAATATGGCGATTCAAGGCGCCTTAACGACGCCGGGAACCGACAAGCCTTTGGCGATTTTAGACATGGGCGGCGGTTCCACGGATGCAGCGATCGTGACGCGTGACGAACGTGTGCTGTCGATTCATCTCGGCGGCGCAGGAGACATGGTCACGATGCTGATCAATTCGGAATTGGGCTTGAACGATTTTGATCTGGCCGAGGATATTAAAAAATATCCGCTGGCCAAGGTAGAAAGTCTCTACCATATTCGACTGGAAGACGGCACGGTGCATTTTTATGAAAAGCATTTGCCGCCGCAAGTTTTTTCCCGGGTTGTGATTTTGAAAGAAGGCGGCATGATCCCTATTCCGATCGATCAGCCGCTGGACAGAATCCGTCATGTGCGACGGGAAGCGAAAAAGCGGGTCTTCGTGACAAACGCGCTGCGCTCTTTAGCCAGAGTTGCGCCGACCGGCAACATACGGCATATCGAATTTGTCGTATTGGTCGGCGGATCGGCGATGGACTTTGAAGTGGCGGATATGGTTAGCGACGCGCTGGCCGAGTACGGTATTGTTTGCGGCCGCGGCAACATCAGAGGCTGCGAGGGGCCGCGCAATGCGGTTGCCACCGGCCTGGTTCTGTCCTATCTTAGCGAAGAGGCGTGATGCAGATGAACGAACATGTTGCAGCAAAACCATGTGTTCATATCCGCCTGCTGACGCATTCAGGCTGGGAAGAAAAACTGCGTGAAGTACAGGCCGGATTGGAAGAGGAAGGGATCCCCTGGCGCGTGACGGCAGGCGATTGCGGCGAATTTGTCGCTCTTGGTCATCAAGGCGCAGAAGAGTCGCAGCTTGGCGTCGGCATCGGCATCGATGCGAGCGGTATGTGCATCCATTATCAGAAATTGCCGCAAGCCGAACCGCTCTTTTGTCTGCCGGAGGGCGGAGTAAAGGCGGAGTGGCGAAGGATTGGCTATAATGCGGCGCGACTTGTCAAAGGGATTCCGTTTAAGGACGAAGAGACTAGTGTGCTGAACCATAGTAATGAAACGGCATTGGCGCTAAGCGAAGAGTTGGCGTTAAAGCAGTTGATTGAAACGATTGTCAGCAAAGTAATAGCAGAAACGGGCAGGGCCATGGGGAGGTGAAAGCATGGTCAAAGACGCGTTGGGCCTGATCGAGGCGGTCGGCCTGACTGCGGCGGTGGAAGCTGCTGATGCGGCGGTAAAGGCTGCCAATGTCAAATTAGTAGGTTATGA
Source organism: Azotosporobacter soli (assembly GCF_030542965.1). Lineage (NCBI taxonomy): Bacteria > Bacillati > Bacillota > Negativicutes > Selenomonadales > Sporomusaceae > Azotosporobacter > Azotosporobacter soli. The sequence goes on along the minus strand of NZ_JAUAOA010000017.1, from coordinate 26,244 downwards.
ACTCAGCAAAGGCGGCGGTCTGGTCGTGGTGAAACTGACCGGCGACGTCGGCGCGGTGAAAGCGGCGGTCGAAGCGGGCAAATCCGCTGCCGAAAAGGTAAACAAGGTTTGGGCTGTCCATGTTATTGCCCGGCCGCATCATGAACTGGAAAAGATCGTGATGACAAAAGAGACGGTGGGCTTGGCGGCAAAAAAAGAAGCGGTCGAAGCAGTGCAGGCGGTGGAAGCGTCGCCGGTCAGCGAACCTGCGGAACCGATGCAGGTCGAACTGACGGGCGAAGAGCTTCAGGAGCTGGACGCAGAGACGAGACTAGAGCTGCCGGAAGAGGACAAAGGGGAAATCACCTGCAATTTATGCGGTGATCCGAGATGTCCTCGCACCAAAGGCGAGCCGAAAGTGACATGCTTGTATTACGGGAAAACAAAAAAGGAGAGTGACGAAGAATGAGCGGAGATGCATTGGGAATGGTTGAAACAAAAGGGTTGGTAGGTGCGATCGAAGCAGCTGACGCGATGGTAAAGGCAGCGAATGTCACATTGGTCGGCTATGAAAAGATTGGTTCCGGATTGGTCACAGTGATGGTACGCGGCGATGTCGGCGCAGTAAAAGCGGCTACTGATACCGGTGCGGCTGCGGCACAACGGGTTGGCGAACTGGTTTCGATTCACGTGATTCCGCGCCCGCATAGCGATATCGAAAAGATTTTGCCGAAAAGTCTCTAAGAGGTAAAAATAGCTGGCATAGCGAGGTGCGATGATGGAAAAAGAACAGATTGATCAAATTACCCGGCACGTAGTGGCCATACTGGCCAAACTAGCGCCGGAAGGTGAAGCGGTCAAAACGATTCCGGTTGGCGTGTCCAACCGCCACATCCACCTCTCTGCCGAGCATATGGCCATTTTGTTTGGCTGCGGAGCTTCACTGACGCATCAAAAAGACCTCAAACAGGTCGGAGAATTTGCTGCGGCCGAGACGCTGACGCTGGTGGGGCCCAAAGGGGTTCTGCGCGGCGTCAGGGTGCTCGGGCCGATTCGCAACATTACCCAGGTTGAGATCTCACGGACGGACGGTTTTTCTCTCGGAGTGAAAGTTCCGGTCAGAGATTCCGGCGATCTGGAGGCTTCTCCTGGGATTGTGGTTGTCGGGCCTTGTGGGGCAGTTACGCTGAAACAAGGCGTGATATGCGCAGCCAGACATATTCATATGCATGACGATGACGCAAGAAACTTTGGGGTTTCGGACGGTCAGCGCGTAACGGTAGAGACGGATGGGGTGCGCGGCGCTCTGTTGAAAAACGTATTGGTACGGGTCAGTCCCAAATTTCGTCTGGAACTTCACATCGACACGGATGAAGCCAATGCACTAGGCGTTGGCAACGGCGACGAAGTAAACTTGCGTCGACGTGAGGAGGGATAGCGTGGGACAGGAAGAGCTGATCGCGAGAATCACTGCGGAAGTGATGAAACGCCTGGCGCAAGCTGAACCGGAAGTTGGATTAAAGCCAGCTGCCAAGGTATTGGCTCTCATTACCGGAGGTACAATCGGACTGGATACAGGCCTTGAACAATTGCAAGCGCTGCAGACGGCGGGGATGGAAATCAGCGTGGTTCTGTCGCAGGCGGCGGAACGCGTTGTCGGCAAAGAGCGCGTGCAAAAAGCCCTCGGCAGTCAGGTGCGCGTGATTACCGCAGATATGCCATTTCCCGGCAAGGAACTGCGCGAAGCGGCGCTTCTTATCGTACCGGTATTGACGCAAAATACGGCGGCAAAACTGGCACAGACCATCGCCGATGGACTGGCGCCGACCTTGATTATGCAAGCGCTGCTGATGGGGAAAGCGGTGGTAGCGGCTGCTAACGCCGCCGATCCTAAGGATGGCTGGCGAATTAAGGCGCAAATGGGAAAAGGAGCGCCTGCCTTGCAACAGGCATTGCGCATGAACTTAAAGCGACTGGACGAATTTGGTATGACGCTGGTCAAAGTGGAAGAGTTGGCGGCGCAGTGCTTTCAGCGCATTGGACTTGCAGCAGGCAGCTCGAACGAAGAAAATACGACAAAAACAATGAGCGGCAAGAAAGTTGTCGTCGACGCTGCGATGATTCAGGGTGTTGCGGCGACAGGACAACGGCAGCTCCGGCTTGCGCCGGGCGCATTGGTCACGCCGTTGGCGCGCGATATCGCACGCCAGCAGGGCGTGGAATTAATCGGCTAAACTACGAAGAACGCAACGGGATAGGAGCGATAAAAATGTGGGCAGGAACAGTAGTAGGAACGGTCGTTGCCACGCCGAAGGATGAAAGTCTGACCGGCAGCAAACTGCTATTGGTGCAGCCGATGCGTTTCGGCCAAGGCGGAAAAACCGAGCTGGTGGTAGCCGTCGATATGATCGGCGCAGGAACCGGCGAGCAGGTGCTGGTCGTTGCGGGAAGCTCCGCCCGGTGTGTTACGGGACGAGCGCAGTCTGCTGTCGATGCGGCCATTATCGGCATCATTGACAGCATCGAAGTGAATAACGCTTTGCTCGAGGGGTAATGCAGATGAAAGTGTATACGAAAACAGGTGACGATGGACAAACCAGTCTGTTGAGCAGGCAACGCATCGCGAAAGACGATGTGAGGGTAGAAGCCTACGGTACGGTCGATGAAGCCAATACCGCGATGGGATTGGCCAAATCGCTTTTAAAGCAGCAGTGGGCGGAGCCGATTATCCAGTCGCTGCAGGAAGAGTTAATCCAACTGAACGGCGATCTGGCGACCGATTTGAATTCGGATGTGGTGGCGCTGCGCATTGGCGACGGACACGTTGCGCGTTTGGAACGTCAGATTGATGCGCTGGAAGAAAAACGGATTCCACAAAGATATTTTGTCACGCCCGGCGGCTGTCCGGCCAGTGCCGCCCTTGATTTGGCGCGAACCATGGTCAGGCGGGCGGAACGGTGCGTCGTACGCTTGAAACGGACGGCTGAAATTCCCGCTGCGGTGTCATTATATTTAAATCGCTTGTCAGACTTGTTGTTTGTGCTGGCGCGCTGCGTCGAGCAGGACGAGATTGTTGCCGCGGCGACGGGGAAGATCATGACGGCGCTGCAAGCGACAGGGCAAAATGCAGGTGGTAAGGATGGGATGACGGTGCTGGATAGGGCAAAAAAGCTGCTTGCAGCTGCGGAATATAAAGCGCTTGAAATCGGTGTGCCGATGGTCATTGCCGTTGTCGATGACGGCGGAAATTTGGTAGCGCAGCAGAGGATGGACGGTGCGCTGCTGGCGAGTATTTCCTTGGCGCTTGACAAGGCGTATACCGCTGTCGCACTCAAACTGCCGACGGATCAGGCTGCGGCCGTCGTAACGCCCGGACGTGAACTGTTTGGACTGAATACGGCTGCTAACGGACGCTTCATTGTCTTTGGCGGCGGCTTTCCGATTGTTGAACGGGGCGTTGTCATCGGCGCAATCGGCGTAAGCGGCGGCTCGGTACAGGAAGATATGCTGGTGGCGAAAGCCGCGTTGGCAGCGTTGTGATTGGAAGGGGGAACTGGAATGAATATGGATAAGGATTTGATTGCAAAAATAACGGCTCAGGTTGTGGCGCAGATGAAAACCGGCGAGCAGCCTGTTTCCAGCGACGGCGCCGACGGGGTGTTTGAAACGGTTGACCAAGCGGTGGCGGCTGCACGTGTTGCCTATCAGCAACTGAGACAGCTGAGCAAAAGCCAGCGTGAAGTATTGGTTCAGGCAATTCGTGACGCTTCTAACGCGAACGCCGAATATATGGCTGAACAGGCCGTCAAAGAATCCGGCATGGGTCGGGTCTCAGATAAAATCATCAAAAATCATCTGGTGGCGCAAAGGACGCCAGGCACGGAAAATCTGACCAGCAGCTGCTGGAGCGGCGATAATGGGTTGACCGTTGTTGAGATGGGGCCGTACGGCGTCATCGGCGCGATCGCGCCGACAACCAATCCGACTGAGACGATCATTTGCAATGGCATTGGTATGATCGCAGCCGGCAACAGCGTATTTTTTAGCCCGCATCCGACGGCTAAGAATATTTCGATCTGGACGATTCAGCTCTTGAACCGTGCGATCGTCAAAGCGGGCGGACCGGCCAATCTGATGACGACGGTAGCCGATCCTTCGATTCAGGCGGCCAATGCGATGATGAAACATCCCGGCATCAATATGCTGGTGGCGACCGGCGGACCGGGCGTCGTCAAAGCAGTGATGTCATCGGGGAAAAAAGCGATTGGCGCTGGAGCGGGAAATCCGCCGGTCGTCGTCGACGAAACGGCGGATATCGCCAAAGCGGCGCGTGATATTGTTGCAGGCTGTTCGTTTGACAACAATCTGCCTTGTATTGCCGAGAAAGAAGTCATTGCGATCGGTTCGATCGCCGATCAGCTGATCGGTCATATGCAGCGTCATGGCGCTTACTTGGTTTCGGCCGCGCAAGTTGAGCAACTGATGCAGGTTGTGTTGACGACGCGGGAAGAAAAGATTGCCGAGGGGTGCACCGAACGCGTTCGCACCGTGTACGGCGTCAATAAGGATTATGTGGGCAAAGATGCAAAATATATCCTGTCAAAAATCGGTGTAGACGTGCCGGATAGCGTAAAGGTCGTGCTTTGCGAAACCGAAGCGGATCATCCGTTTGTATTGGAAGAACTGATGATGCCGGTATTGCCGATCGTACAGGTCAAGGATATTGACGCTGCGATCGAGCTGGCGGTAAAAGTGGAACACGGCAACCGTCATACGGCGATGATTCATTCGAAGAATGTCGACAACATGACGCGTTTGGCAAAAGCGATCGAAACGACGATCTTCGTTAAGAACGCACCGTCTTATGCCGGGATCGGCGTAGGCGGCGAAGGTTTTCCTACTTTCACGATCGCCGGACCTACCGGCGAGGGGCTGACCTGTGCCCGCACATTCACGCGCCAGCGGCGCTGCGTGTTGGTTGACGCGTTCTCAATTGTCTAGGAATGGGAGATGAAGATCGTGAGTGAAGAAATGCGGGGGCAAATTGTCGCAGCCGTCAAAGCGGCCGGCGTCGTCGGAGCCGGCGGAGCCGGATTTCCCACCCATGTCAAAATTGATGCCAGCGTCGACACCGTCATCGTCAATGGAGCAGAATGCGAGCCTCTCTTACGGGCCAACCAACATTTGATGGCGGCGGAAAGTCAGCGTCTCTTGCTGGGCTTAAAATCGGTAATGTTGGCGACAGGAGCGCGCAAGGGCTACATCGGCTTGAAGCAGAAATATGCGCAGGCGGTGGAAAAACTTAGTCAGGCGTTAGTTGAAGAAAAGGATCAGAAAATCGAACTGTTCTTCTTGCCGGATATTTATCCGGCAGGGGATGAACAGGTTCTCGTCTATGAAGTAACCGGACGCATCGTGCCGGAAGGCGGGATTCCGCTGCAGGTCGGCGTCGTTGTCGCCAACGTTGAAACGCTGATCAATGTTGCGCAAGCGTTGGAGGGAAAACCGGTTACGGATAAGTATCTGACGATTTGCGGCGCGGTTAAAAAGCCGGTTACGCTCAAATTGCCGGTCGGCATGCCGGTCGCGCAGGCTCTTGAACTGGCTGGCGGCGCGGCCTGTGCAGCCTACGAAGTGATTGACGGCGGCCCGATGATGGGGAAAATCATCGCGGCGGACGCGGTGATCACGAAGACGACGAGCGGACTGTTGGTGCTGCCGTCTGATCACTCCCTGATCCGTCAGAAACAAGCGCCCTGGCAGCAACTCGCCAACCGGGCGAAAGCAGTCTGCTGCAACTGTGTGGAATGTACGGACGTATGTCCGCGCAATTTGCTCGGACATCGTCTGCAGCCGCATCGCATCATGCAGGCGATTGGTCACGGCAATGTCAATGACTCTGCCGTTTTAAACACGGCCTTCCTTTGTTCCGAATGCGGCGCGTGCGACAGCTTTGGCTGTCCGATGGGCTTGTCGCCGCGACGGGTCAACGCCGAAGTGAAAAAGGAATTGGCGAAAAACGGCATAAAAAATCCGTTCCACGACGCTCCGGCGCAGGTGCGCGCCAATCGGAACTATCGCCAGATTCCGACAAAACGTTTGCTGGCCAGAATTGGCTTGTCAGCATATGAAGACAAAGCGCCGCTTAGCGACGTCGAATCCGGCGCAAAATTCGTCAAGATTCTACTGCGCCAGCACATCGGCGCTCCGGCGCAGGCGGTAGTGGAGGTTGGGGCAGTTGTCGCTAAAGGCGACTTGGTGGCGGCGATTCCGGGTGACGGCAAGATGGGCGTTAACATGCACGCCAGCATTGCCGGAAAGGTAGTGTCCGTTACGGATGGGATTACGATCCAAGCGTTGTAACAAAGCGGGGGTAAGAAGATGAAACGTGCCATCGGATTATTGGAACTGAAAAACATTACCCGGGGAATTTTGGCGGCCGACGCGATGTTGAAGGCGGCCAATGTGGAGATTGTCATGTCGCAGCCTCTTTGCCCCGGCAAATATGTGGTGATGGTGGCTGGCGATGTCGGCGCGGTGCAAAGTTCGGTACGCAGCGGCAAAGCGGCTGCCAAAGACGAGAATATCGTTGATGAATTTGTCCTGCCGAATATGCATGACAGCGTGTTCGCCGCATTGAGCGGTTGCAGTGAAGTGAAGGCCATTCATGCGCTTGGCGTCATTGAAACGTATTCGGTTGCGTCGGCGATCATTGCCGCCGATGTGGCGGCCAAGGCGGCGGCGGTAGAACTGCTCGACGTTCGTCTGGCGCGCGGCATGGGCGGCAAGGCAGTCGTAACGCTGACAGGGGACGTCGGTGCGGTGAACTCGGCGGTGCGTGCCGGCGGGCAGGCGATTGAAGCTGGCGGTTTCTTGATCGATACGCTGGTACTGGCTTCGCCGCATAAGGATCTGCATAGCGCGCTCTTTTAAAACAAGGATTGACGCTTAACACGAAGGCACGAAGAAAAAAGAATGGAAGAAGAGTTAATGTGAAATTCTTCGTGTCCTTCGCCATTTCTTCGTGCCTTTGCTCTAAAAAAATAAACTGGGGAGGGTTTTTTCATGGCTAATCGGATCGTATTGAATGAAACCTCGTATTTCGGACCAGGAGCAATCAGCGTGATTCCAGAGGAGGTAAATAAACGCGGCTTCAAAAAAGCGCTTATTGTCTCCGATAAAGATTTAGTGAAGTGCGGCGTCGTGAAAAAAGTATCCGATATGTTGGTTAATGGCAAGATTCCTTTTGAAATTTATGACAGCGTCAAGCAAAATCCGACGATTGCCAATGTACAAAATGGCGTGATGGCATATCGTGATGCCAAAGCGGATTTTATTGTGGCGATCGGCGGCGGTTCTTCGATCGATACAGCCAAAGCCGTCGGTATCATCATCAATAATCCGGAATTTAGCGATGTGAAGTCGCTGGAAGGCGTTGCCGACACTAAAGCGAAAAGCGTGCCGATTATTGCGGTGCCGACTACGGCAGGTACCGCTGCTGAAGTGACGATCAACTATGTGATCACCGACGAAGAAGCGGTAAAGAAGATGGTCTGCGTCGATCCGCATGATATTCCGATCATGGCGGTGGTCGACCCCGAACTGATGACCAGCATGCCCAAAGGCCTTACTGCCGCGACAGGTATGGATGCGCTGACGCATGCCATTGAAGGCTATATCACCAAAGGCGCCTGGGAAATGACCGATATGTTCCACCTGAAATCCATTGCCTTGATTGCTCGTTATCTGCCGCAGGCGGTTGCTGAACCGGCTGGCATTGAAGGACGTCAAGGTATGGCGCTCGGACAATACATCGCCGGCATGGGCTTTTCTAATGTAGGACTCGGCATCGTGCATTCGATGGCGCATCCGCTGGGCGCGTTTTACGACACGCCGCATGGCGTGGCTAATGCTCTGCTGCTGCCTTATGTCATGGATTACAATGCAGCGGCCAGCGGCGATAAGTATCGTGAAATCGCGCGTGCGATGGGCGTGACCGGGGTCGACCAAATGGATCAGGTTGCTTATCGCAAAGCAGCGGTTGAGGCGGTCGTGAAGTTATCGAAGCAAGTCGGCATTCCGCAACGCTTGCATGAAATTGGCGTCAAAGAAGAAGACTTGCCGCAACTGGCAAAATCCGCTTTTGCCGATGTCTGTACACCGGGCAATCCAAGAGATACAAGCGTGGAAGAAATCTTAGGCATCTACCAGACCGCGTTTTAAGCAAAAAAGAAAAATCCGCCGGACAGCAAATGCTGCACGGCGGATTTTTTTCTAAACAAACTGGTCGGATATAAAAAAGAAAAACTGTCCCTTGACGACAGGCCGGATTAGGAGTACATTCAAAGTGGTAGTTTGCGATAATCGGCTCGTTCAAGGGAGATTGACAATGAAGAAAACTGTAGTACCTCGGGTGGCGGCTGTACATGACCTCTCCTGCGTCGGACGCTGCTCGTTGACGGTAATCATGCCGCTGCTCTCCGCGATGGGGGTTCAGGTCTGTCCGTTGCCTACGGCGGTATTAAGTTCCCATTTGGGCGGTTTTAAAGAAATGGCATTCTGTGATTTTACCGAACAGATGCCGTCGTTTTATGAACATTGGAAAAAAGAAGGCATTCTATTTGATTGCATTTACAGCGGTTTTGTTGCATCGCAGCAGCAGATGGGCGTTGTACAAAACTTTATTGATGCTTTTTCCGCCAACCGGCCGCTGGTACTGGTTGACCCGGTGATGGGCGATGAGGGGAAGCTGTATTCGACTTATACGCCTGCGATGCAGGAAGCGATGAAGATCCTGGTCAGCAAGGCCGACGTCATTACGCCGAATTATACGGAAGCCTGCTTTTTGCTGGGCGAAACGTACGATGAAGCGACGCAGGAACCGCAGCGAATGCAGGAATGGCTGCTGCGGCTGGCGGAGTTTGGCCCGGAAAAGGTCGTCATGACGGGAATCGCGATGCCGGAAGACGTTTTATTGAATATGGGCTATGACAAGAGTACGGCAACACATTGGCAGGTGAGCGCCAAACGGATTCCGGTGCGTTATCCGGGAACCGGCGATGCGTTTGCCAGCGTCTTGGCAGGCGCGCTTTTAAATGGCGATGACTTGCCGACGGCAATGCAGCGGGCAACCGATTTTGTTTCACTGGCGGTCGGCGTTACCTACGCTGCCGGAACGCCGCAACGCGAAGGGGTCTTATTGGAGAAAGTTTTACCTTTTCTCTATAGAGAAGAGAAAAGCAAAGGGTATGAGGAGTGATTGCTATGACGGATAAACGCAGTTTTACGGTGCGTGACATGACTTATGTAGGAATTTTGGCGGCGCTGTGCATTGCAGGGACGATGATAAAAATTCCGCTCGGCACGGGAGCGATGGTGCATTTGGGTACGGCTGTCGTCTTTACGAGCGGGATTCTCTTCGGCGGCGTATATGCCGGTTTGGCAGCGGCGATCGGTTCGGCGTTCTTTGATCTGTTGATGGGTTTTTCGCCGTATACGGTATGGTCGTTTGTCATCAAAGGCGGCGCCGGCCTGATTGTCGGCACGGTTGCCAAAGGATTGTGGCCGGAAAGCTCCGGCAGCAATGAGAAATGGCTGCTGCGCGCGGTGTTTGGATGTTTGTTGGCTGCTGCCTGGACGCTGGGCGGTTATGTGGCTGCTTGGACGCAGGTTATCGGCAGTTTCACTGTCGCGCTTGGCAATATGCCGGCATCGCTCTTAACGTCGACCGCCGGCTTCATCGTTGCGATGGCGCTGGCGCCAAAACTGCGCAAGGCCATTAAGCGTTAACTGACGTAAAGCCGCTTCACCGGAAGGTGGGGCGGCTTTTTTGCGTACATATAGAATTTTATGATTAGCAAGATAGGCGATAACGATTTCCTCTTTTGCCAAGAGCGTACTACCATGGAAGTAGCAAGAAACCATGCGCAGGGGCTGCAAAACGAAATGGGGGAATTGAGATGAAAGTCAATCTGCCAATCGGCATTTTTGACTCCGGCATCGGCGGGCTTACTGTTTACGAAAAGTTGCGCCAGCGGATGCCAAAAGAGGACATCATTTATTTCGGCGATACCGGACGTGCTCCTTACGGCGCGAGGCCGGAGGCTGAGATCAGGCTGTTTGTTGACGGCATTATGCGGTTGATGTCCTTATTCGGCATTAAACTGGGCGTCGTCGCCTGCAACACGATCACGGTGCTGGGAACGGAAAAAATGAGTGAACGGTATAATTTTGACTTGGTCGGCAACAGCAGCGGAACGCTGGCTGCGCTATCGGCCAGCCGGACTAAGCGCATCGGTGTTTTGGCGACGGAGAACACGATCGCCAACGGCATGCATAAGCGGGAAATTTTGCGGCACAATCCGGAGGCGAAGGTGTTTTGCCAGGCTTGTCCGTCGCTCGCGCCGCTCGTTGAAGCGGGCGACTTGTCGGGCATCCGGCTGCGTCATGATTTACGTCGCTATTTGCTGCCGCTGCGTAAAGCAAAGGTGGATACGGTCATTCTTGGCTGCACGCATTATCCGTATTTGACGCCGCTGATCCAGGAAATGCTCGGCGCAGAGGTTACGCTGATCGATCCGGCCGATGAAACGGCGAGTCGGGTCGAAGCGTATTTGCAGCAGAACAAGCTGGTTAATGAGGACGGCCATGGTGAAAGCTCATTCTATTTTTCGGCAAAAGCGGAGCAGGCGAAAATAATAGCGCAGCAGTTATTTGATGCACGCATGGCTACTTTTGCGCAGATTGAATTGGCTGAGTTAGAAAGTTTTTGTCGGCAGCCTGTGCTGCGTAAAGTATTGGCGCAGCACTTTGACGCTACGCAGAGCAGGGAATTGTTGCAACAAGTGGAATAGAAAATAAAGACAGGAAAGGCGAGTGATGAAAAAAGAAAGGCGGAATGCGTGGTTGGACATACAACTTTTTCAAACGTTTCTCAAAGTAGCTGCGCTGGAGAACATCAGCCAGGCCGCGGAGCAGATGAATTTTACGCAGCCGACTGTTACCGCGCAGATTCAAACGCTGGAACGATATTTTGAAGTGCAGTTGTTCGAACGAATCGGCAAGCGGATTTTTTTGACGGAGGCGGGACATCGGATGGTGCTCTGTGCGGAACGGATGCTGCAGGAGTTGGCTGCTGTTGGTCAGGAAATGGAAGCGTTTAAAAAAACGCGCCATCATCTGTCAATCGGCATATCGACGCAAATGATCAATCATCTCTTGCCGCCGATTTTGGGTAAGGTGCAAAGCTGCGTGCCGGGAATTCGCGTCAGCATTGAAGTGTGCAAAAATGCGACAGAAGTGATAGGGCAGCTGCTCGCCAATCAGATTGATCTGGGCATTATTCACGGCGAGCAGGTCAATGCACAGGTGGTCGGCTATAATATCCTGCGTGAGCCGATTGCCTGGGTCGTTGAAACGAAACTGCATGCGCAATACGGTAAGAGCAGCCAGGTGTTGGACTATCCGATCATCAACTTCACCCGACCCGGCAGCGTGTTTCGCGCGAATTTTGATGCGGTGATGAAGGATGCAACTTTCGTGTCGGAAATTGAATTCAGCGATTCGGAAGCGGTCAAACAAGCGGCGCTGAACGGACTTGGCGCGGCCTATCTGCCAAAGGCGCTGTTGCATGAACCGATTGCCAGCGGAGCGCTGCAAGTCTTGCAAGGCCCGGCAATGCATCTGCCGATCTCGGTTGTCCTGCACAAGAACAAGCAAATCACGCCAGCGCTGCGCGGCTTTCTCGGCGTGGTCGCCGATTTGCCGGATGTGGATCCGCGGCTGTGTTCTTTTCTTGCGGCGTTAGAGTGAAAAAAGAGACTGGCGCTCCAATCGAGCTTCAGTCTCTTTTGCTTGTGCTACGGTTGCGTACCTACGCGTTCCAGAAAATGACCCTTGCCGTTGCGTAGTTCAATGATTAATGCGCTTTGTTTACCATTATGCTGTTCGTCCATGCGGATCGGGCCGGAAACGACGCGCAAATCGCTTGTCGTTTCCAGCGCGCGGCGCAGGTCGGCTTGCGTTCTCTGTCCGCCGCTGCGCGCGATCGCGTCAAAGAGCAAGCAGGCAGCGTCATAGGCAAGGACGGCGCTTTGCGTCATCTCGACATTCGGTGCGAAGGCGTGAAAGCGTTTGGCAAATTCTTGCACTGCCGGAGTTCCTTCATCCGAGGCGAAATGAGTCGAGTAGTAGGCGTTATTTAAAAATTCGGCTTTGAGCAAAGGACGGAGCAGGCCTTCTTCCCAACTGTCAGCGCCTAAAATGGGGCCGCTGTAACCGCGACTGCGTACTTCATCGATGATTTTTGCCACTTCGGGATGAAAGCCGGGCAGAAAGATCACATCCGGCTTGCGGGAAAGGAGTGTTTCGGCCTGCACGGTAAAGTCGGTTCCGTTCGGCTTGTAGCCGTCCTTAAAGACGACCTGGCCTCCTTCTTTGAAAAAGGAGCGTTCGAAATAAGTGGAGAGGGCATTGGAATAATAAGCAGTGTCATCGATTAACGTTGCGGCGCGTTTCGCTGGCAGGCGCGCGGCGAATTGCCCCATGACCGTGCCCTGAAAGAGATCGTTAAAACAGATGCGGAAGGCGAATGGCTTGGTGCGTCCGTTGTCGTCCACAGTAACCCTGGGGTTGGTGGCCCAGGTTGCGATGAAAGGAATCTGATGCGCTTCGGCCAAAGGATTGATGGCGATGCCCATCGCAGAGAAATTCGGACCGATCACGCCGAGCAGCCCCTCGTTTTGCGCTAAAGCGGCGAATGCTTTCACCGCCTCGCCTTCTTCTGATTTCGTGTCGCCGATCAAAAGACGAATCGGTCGTCCGCCGATGCCTCCGGCTGCATTTTGCTCGGCTACCGCCATTTCGACGCCTTTGATGGCGGGCAAGCCGAATTCGGCATACTTGCCGTTTTGCTCAAAGAGTGCGCCGATCAAAAGCGGCGCAGGCGGAGTTGGCGGCGTTTGTGATGCGCAGCCGCAAAAGAAGAGGAGACTAAAGCAGAGTAATAAAAAGCGCATGGCGCTACCACCTTTGCAATGAAATACTGACTTTATTCGCGCGTCGCCAAGGTAAATCCTTCCAAAAAGTGGCGGGCGTGCAAAAGTTGTGATATTCTTGAACACAGAGACGGAACGCAGATGGGAAGTGACGCAAGATGCGGCAGCGCTTGGGGAATTTATTTTTTGGTTTGTTTTTATATGGCTTGGGAATCGTCGTGACGCTGCGCAGCAATTTGGGAACTACGCCATGGGACGCATTGCATGCGGCGTTGACGGCTTATATTCCGCTCACGATGGGCCAGATCGGACAGGTCACCGGCCTGATTATTATTCTTTTGAGTATGCTGATCGGCATGCAGCCGGGGTGGGGAACGCTTGCGAATATGTACTTTATCGGCGTGTTCATCGACTTTTTTCTCGGACAGTCCTGGCTCAGTGCGCCGGATACTTTTTGGTGGCAGCTGGCGATGCTGCTCGGCGGCGTGTGGATCATCGGCTGGGCCAGTTATTTTTATATGGTCGCTGCGCTAGGCGCCGGGCCGCGTGACAGTTTCATGGTCGGTGCGGTACGCAAAAGCGGTTGGCCGGTCTGGAAAATCCGCACCGCAATCGAGGGCAGCGTCGCGCTGAGCGCGTATGCGCTGGGCGGTCCGGTCGGAATCGGCACAGTCATCATTGCACTGACGCTGGGTCCGGCGATCCAGTTTTCTTTTCGCCTGATGGGCAAACGGGCGCAGGACATCGAACATGAGGGCTGGAAACCGGACTGGCGGAAGAAGACGGGGAGCGCCTAAAAAAAGCGGCAGGGATTTGACGATGGAATCTTGTATTTACTTATTATGAGAGACAAAAGAAGGGATGAAGAAATATGGAACAGGAATTGATGAAAAAATATGCCCGGCTGATCGTAAAGACCGGGGTTAATGTGCAGAAAGATCAGACGCTGATTATCGTTTCGCCGATCGAGTGCGCTCCGTTTGCCAGAGCGATGGCGGAAGTGGCGTATCAGACAGGCGCACGCGATGTAGTAATCAGCTGGCGCGATGAACTGTTCGCCAAACTGCGTTATCAAATGGGGCCGGATGAAATTTTTGATGAGTTTCCCGCATGGCAGAAAGACATGTTTGTCAATTTGACGCGCCAGGGAGCAGGCGTGATCAGCATTGCAGCCTCCGATCCCGAACTGCTGAAGGATGTCGATCCGGATCGCGTGGCGCGTGCGATGAAAGCCAGTACGAGTGCGCTCAAGGAATATCGTGAGCGGATGATGGCGCACCGCAACACCTGGTGCGTCGTTTCGATGCCAACCAAGGCGTGGGCGGCCAAAGTGTTTCCGCAGCTTGATGAAGAGGCGGCGCTCGAAAAATTATGGCAGGCGATTTATCAAGCGGTGCGGGTGAACGAAGCTGATCCGGTCGCGGCCTGGCAGCAGCATCAGGCGAAGCTGCAAGCGGCGATGGATTTCATGAATGGACACACTTTTCGCTATCTGAAATATAAGAACGGACTGGGAACGGACCTGACGATCGAACTGCCGAAAGAGCATCTCTGGTTGGGCGGTTCCGAGCGCACACCGGGCGGCGTGGATTTTTTCGCCAACATGCCGACCGAAGAGATCTTCACGCTACCGCTGAAAAGCGGCATCAACGGAACCGTTTACAGCTCGAAACCGCTTAACTATCATGGCAACCTGATTGATCGCTTCTGCCTGACGTTCGAAGCAGGCAGGGTTGTTTCGTTCAGCGCCGAGCAGGGGTATGAAGTGCTGAAAAACCTCTTGGAAACCGACGAAGGCGCAAGCTTTATCGGCGAAGTGGCGCTGGTGCCTTTTGATTCGCCGATTTCGAACTCCGGCATCCTCTTTTACAATACGCTGTTCGACGAAAACGCCTCCTGTCATTTGGCGTTCGGCAAAGCGTATCCGATTTGCATCAAGGGCGGCGAAGGCCTGTCGCCTGAGGAACTGGCCGAACGCGGCGTCAATGATTCTTTGGTGCATGAAGATTTCATGGTCGGCACGGCTGATTTGTCGATTACCGGCATCACGGCCGATGGGACTGAAGTTCCGGTCTTCCGGCAAGGGAATTTTGCTTTTTAGAGCAAAGAAGTGAGGGGGAACAACGATGCGGTTCATAGTAATGTTAGTATTGGTTCTTGTCGGGCTGTCAAGCGGCGCGCAGGCGGCGACGGACGATAAGCAGGCGCTCGATTATTGGTTGGCGCGCGTGCCGGAGCGGGAGCAGGTGCTGATGAACGGTGCGGAGATTGCACAATATAATGAAGAGCTGCGCGGCAAGCAGCCGACGGTTGTTTATGATCTGCTCCGCTATCCATCGCAAGTGCCGGGAACGGCGTTGAAGCAGTGGCTGTCCGAATGCCAGATGCCGGAAGGCTACGTGAACGGCCAGCCGATGGCGAGCGAGTGGAAGCGGCAGGTGATGCTGCGGATCAATACGGACAAGGTTAAGCCGATGAACACGGTGGAATACGGTTTGATCACCGTACGCAGCCATGTCCGAGCGGTACCGACCGCGACGCCTATCTTTGAAAGCGCGACCGACAAGGAGTTTGACCAGAATCAAAGTACGATCCTTAATCCGGGCGAAGGCGTCGTGATCTTGCAGCGCAGTCCGGACGGCTTGTGGCTGTTCGTGCAAAGCGAAAATTACCGGGGCTGGCTGTCGGCGGATGTTGTCGCTGTAGCGTCGGATCGCAAAGTCTGGCAGGAGTATCTTGCGGCGGAACATTTCATCGTGGTTACCGGCAGCAAACTCTCTTTGACGTTGGACGGGCGGACGGTGCTTCTGGAAATGGGTAGTCAATTGCCGCTGGCGAAAAAAGAGGATGCATCCGTACACACGGTGCTGCTCCCGAAACGTGATGCGACGGGCGGCGTTATTTTTACTGAATACCGTTTAGCCGCGAATGCCGATGTGCAAGTCGGTTATCTGCCATACACCACTGAAAACGTATTGCGCCAAGCCTTCAAATTCAAAGGCCAGCCTTACGGCTGGGGCGGACTGAAGGACAGCGTCGATTGTTCGAGTCTGATCATGGATGTCTATCGCACGTTCGGCTTCAGACTGCCGCGCGATGCCGACCAACAGGAAGCGTCGATCGGGAAGAATTATCCGGTTGCTTCGTCCGGCGCGGCTGCCGTCTTGGATACGGTCAGATCCGGCAGCACGCTCTATATGCCGGGACATACCATGCTTTACTTGGGTAAGGCAGACGGGCTCTACTATGTGATCCATTCGCTCGGTTCCTCCGGAGCGCCTGACAAGTTTGGCAAGTATCAGCGCGTACCGGTGATGCAGGTGGTGGTCAGCGATCTCAGCTTGAAGCGAAAGACGGGACGTCCGTTTATCGACGGGCTGACGACGGTCAAGGAAATTATGCAGTAAAAAAGCGGTCTCAGGCGAACGACAGTGTTCGCTTGAGGCCATTTTTATGCAGCTAAATAAAGCAGGTCCAGTATGAAATGGCCGTCAGCGTCAGCGATTCAGCAAAGACAGTGCAGAAATGCGCTATTTCCGGCGTTAGAGGTGCGGAATCTGTTCGACAGCGGCGCAGGCAAAAGCTATAATTAAGACATTGTGAATAATTATAAAAAGTGGCGCTAACGATAGATGCCTGGTCACTCGAACCGGGCAGGAGGTTGAAAGATGAAACAGGTATTGACGGTCTGCCCATACTGCGGCACCGGTTGCACGCTCTACCTTCATGTTGAAGAGGAGCGGATTAAAAAAGTTACGGCCAATGATGCGCCGGACGCGGTGAACCAAGGCAAACTTTGTTCGAAAGGGCATTTTGGTTTTGACTTTGTGCATCACCGCGATCGTTTGACGACGCCGCTGATCCGAAAGAGCGGCAAACTGGTACCGGCCGGCTGGGCGGAAGCGCTCGGAATTGTCGCCGACAAAATAAAACAGGCAAAAGAAAAATATGGGCCGGACAGCATCGCGGGCTTCAGCTCCGCACGCTGTACAAACGAAGAAAACTATCTGATGCAAAAATTGATGCGCGCCGCAGTGGGAACGAATAATATCGACCACTGCGCCCGTCTCTGACACGCTCCAACCGTGGCCGGTCTGGCCACAGCATTCGGCAGCGGCGCAATGACCAACTCGATCAACGAACTTGATCGCTTGGGGCCGCAAGATGCCATGTTTGCCATTGGAACGAATACGACGGAATGCCATCCGCTGATTGGTCTCTTCATGCTGCGCGCCAAAGAACGGGGCGCCAAGCTCGTCGTTGCCGATCCGCGCGAGATCGATCTGACGCATGCCGCCGACGTTTGGCTGCGTCTAAAGCCGGGCACCGACGTTGCCCTCTTGAATGCGCTGGCGCAGGTGATTATTGCCGAAGGAATGGGCGATTGTGATTTTATCAAATCGCGTACGGAAAATTATCCGGCGTTTGCGGCGGCGGTGCAGGATTATACGCCGGAAATGGCGGAAACGATTACGACAGTACCGGCCGCAAAAATCAGAGAAGCCGCGCGCATCATCGGTCGCGCAGCCAATACCGCGGCGTACTATACAATGGGAATCACGCAGCATACCAGCGGCGTTGACAATGTTTTGGCGGTCGCGAATCTGGCGCTGCTTACCGGCAACATCGGCAAGGTGAAGGCCGGCGTCAATCCGCTGCGCGGTCAAAACAATGTGCAGGGTTCCTGCGACATGGGCGCGCTGCCCAATGTGCTGCCCGGTTATCAACCGGTTCAGGATGAAGCGGTGCGGCAAAAGTTTGAACAGGCCTGGCAGGTTGAACTTTCACAGCGTTCTGGTCTGACGATACCGCAGGTACTGGAAGCGATCGAAGAAGAGAAGGTCAAAGTACTCTACGTGTTTGGCGAAAATCCGCTGCGCAGTGATCCTGACATCAATCATGTCCAGCATTGTCTGGAACATGTCGACTTTCTCGTAGTGCAGGACATTTTCCTGACGGAGACGGCCGAACTGGCGGACGTGGTTCTACCGGGTGCAAGCTTCGCGGAAAAAGAAGGCACATTCAGTAATACGGAACGCAAGGTGCAACTGCTGCGCCAGGCGATAGAGCCGATCGGCGACAGCCGCCCGGATTGGCGCATTCTTGCAGACTTGCTCACGGCGTTGGGGCGACCGGAAATTTATCGCTCGCCGAAGGATGTCTTCGATGAGATGCGGCGTCTGACGCCGAGCTATGCGGGGATTTCTTATCAGCGCCTAGCGGAAAAGGGGTTGCAATGGCCGTGTCCGAGCGAAGATCATCCCGGCACGCCGGTACTGCACATCGGCAGCTGCAACCGTGGTTTGGGGCGTTTTTCCGCAGTCGGACATCGTGATCCGGCGGAACTGCCGGATGCAGAATATCCGTTGATGCTGACGACCGGGCGGGTCGTGGCGCATTATCACACCGGCACGATGACGCGACGCAGCTGGGGCTTGAATGGTACGCATCCGAAGGAAGCGCTGGAAATCAATCCTTTCGATGCCGCCGCGCTCGGATTGGAGGACGGCGATGCGATTCGAGTGACCAGCCGCCGCGGCGTTGTCGACACCGAAGCGCAAATCACCGATCGTGTGCCGCCGGGTCTGACGTTTATCACCTTTCACTTTACGGAAAGTCCCGGCAACCGTTTAACGAACAGCGCCGCCGACCCGGTGGCGGGTACGCCGGAGTTTAAAGTCTGCGCGGTGCGGGTGGAAAAACGTGCAATGGTGGTTTAGAGGAATGAAAAATAAGCGGTGACTTTGAAAAAAATTACAAAGGGGAACGTGAAGGCAGCAGATGAATATCTGCCACGCAAAAAAATATGCTTAGTGTTCTTTGTGTCTTTGTGGTGAAATTCGTTACTAAATCAGCGGCTAACAGGTGAGGGGGCGATACTATGCTGGAGCAGATTACGCCGATCGTGCTGGCGGGCGGAAGAAGCAGCCGTATGGGGCGGGATAAATCTTTCGTTTCATTGGCTGACCAACCTTTGATCGAACGGGTCTTGGACGGTTTGCGGCAAACCTTTTCGCGTCTGCCGCTCCTCGTCACCAACCGGCCGGACGAATATGCACATCTCGGCTTCACAATGGTCGGCGACAAGGTCGTTGGACAGGGGCCGCTTGGCGGCATTCATGCCGGACTCTGCTGGACGGAAACCGAGCTAAATTTTATCGTCGCCTGCGATATGCCGTTTTTACAGCCGGCTTTTATCCGCTATATGGCCGAGCAGGCGGTTGGCTATCAGGTGACGATGCCCAAAGACGGCGACGCCACGGAAGCGTTGCACGCCTTTTATACGAAGGATTGCATCACGCCGATTGAAGCGTGTCTGGCTGCCGGGGGAAAGCGCAGGATCATCGATTTTTTGCCGCAAGTGAAGGTGCGTTATATTGAAAAGGCGGAATATGAGCCATACCACTGGGCGCAGCAGCCATTTTTTAACGTGAACAATGGCGAGGATTTGCTGGCGGCGCAGCGTTTGCTGCTTAAGCGCGAAAAATCCTGGGGCGAACAAAAAAAGCAAGAAGAGAAAGAGGCGTCGTCATGAGCAATTCGTTAAACTCCTTTGTCATTGCCGATCCGAACAAATGCATCGGCTGCAAAGTGTGCGAGCTGGCCTGCGCTGCAGCGCATGCAACTTATCAGGGGAAAACCGTCGGTTGCGTAACGGAACCGCTGCTGCCGAAACTATATTTGGTTCATACGGCGGAAGTCACGATGCCGGTGCAATGCCGCCATTGCGAAGATGCGCCCTGCGCCAATGTCTGCTCGGTCGCGGCGATCCGGCAAGCCAAGAATGCGATCGTCATCGACGAGGAGCGTTGCATGGGCTGCAAGACCTGCATGCTGGCCTGTCCATTCGGCGCACTCGAAATGACGCCGCAATACCGCTATGGTGAAGTGGTGATGCAGGAGATTCTTAAAGAGGAAGCCGCTGACGGCTTACAGGAGAAAGAAAAACTGGTTGCCAGCAAATGCGACCTGTGTACGGAGCGGGTGACAGGGCCGGCTTGCGTGAACGCCTGTCCGGAACAGGCATTGACGCTGATCCGTCCGGCGGAAACGAAAAAACGGCGCAGCACCGAAGCGGCGCTGGCAACGCTTGACTCCATGAAAAAATTCCTAGGCTAAGAGAGGCGGTCAATGATGATGTCTTCCAGCATAATGATAGATCAAGAACTTTGTACCGGTTGCAGGCGCTGCGCGAAAGCGTGTCCGGTCGATGCGATTCAGGGAACGCAGGGCGAGCCACAACGGATTGACGAGAGCCGCTGCGTTTTGTGCGGGCAATGCGTCCAAACCTGCAGTGCGTTCGATTCGCTGTCAGCGGAAGAAACGATGCCGCGCAAGGAACGGCTGGCGCAGCGCGGCATGCCGCAAGGCGTTAAAGAACCGCTCTTTGCCGCGTATTGCCAAAGCGCTCTTGCAAAGGTCAAGGCGGCGCTGGCCGATGCCTCGCTCCATACTCTCGTGCAGTGCGCGCCTGCGGTGCGGGTGGCGATTGCCGAAGATTTCGGACTCGAACTGGGTTCGCTGACGCCGGGCAAACTGGTCGCCGGGCTAAGACGGCTCGGTTTCGACCGCGTCTACGACACGAATTTTGCCGCCGACCTGACGATCATGGAAGAAGGCAGCGAACTGCTGGCGCGTTTGCAAAACGGCGGCGTGTTGCCGATGTTCACATCCTGTTGTCCCGCCTGGGTCAAACATGTCGAACAGGAATACCCGCAGCTGATCCCGCATCTGTCGAGTTGCAAGTCGCCGCAGCAGATGGCGGGCGCGCTCTTTAAAACGTACGGTGCAAAAATTGACAACCTTGAGCCGCAGCAGGTGTACAGCGTGGCGATCATGCCCTGCACCTGCAAGCCGTATGAAGCGGCGCGCCCCGAACTCGCGAGCGAAGGCCGCCCCGATGTCGATGCGGTACTGACGACGCGCGAGCTCGCCTATCTCCTGAAAGAAGCGAAGATTGATTTTGCTGCGCTGCCCGATGAAGAAGGCGATGCGGCGCTCGGTTTGTATAGCGGCGCGGGACACATTTTCGGCGCGACCGGCGGCGTGATGGAAGCGGCGCTTCGCACAGCCTGGGAACTGGTGAACAAAAAGCCGCTCGACAAGCCGGAACTCGAATTCATTCGCGGCGGCGAAGGCATTCGCAGCGCAAGCCTTACGGTTGGCGGGCAGGAAGTCAAAGTAGCTATTGTGGCCGGACTGCAACATGCAAAACCTTTGCTCGAACAGGTCGCGGCCGGTAACGCCGACTATCATTTTATCGAGGTTATGACTTGCCCGGTCGGCTGCGTAAGCGGCGGCGGACAGCCGAAGGTTTTGTTGCCGGAAGATCGTGTGCTTGCCTACGCCAATCGCACGGCGGCGACGTATGGCCACGATGCGCAGCTGAAAACGCGCAAGTCGCATGAAAATCCGGCGATTCAGCAACTCTATAAAGAATTTCTCGGCGAACCGCTGGGGCATACGTCGCATCATCTGTTGCATACGACGTATACTGACCGGAGGAAACCGTCATGAACCGCTTCGTCGTAGCCAACCCGCGCCGCTGCATCGGCTGTAAGGCGTGTGAGATCGCCTGCGCGCTTGCGCATCTCAGCGTTGACGTGAATGCGGCCAATGAAAACGAGTTGCCGTTCATACCGCGCCTTTCGCTGGTGCGCGCCGCGCGGGTGACGATGCCGGTGCAATGCCGTCAATGCGAAGATGCGCCCTGCGCCAATGTCTGCAAGGAAGGTGCGATCGTTCAGAAAGACGGCTGCAACATCGTATATGATGAGCTTTGCATCGGCTGCAAGAAATGCATGGTCGTCTGCCCGTTTGGCGCGATTGACGTCAAGCCGCTGATCGTCAATGACAGGACGGTAGCGCAGCACGGTTTGCAGGCGGACGGTGCAGCGAAGGAAGTCTTCGTCACGCAAAAATGCGATTTATGCTTGGGGCGCAGCGAAGGCCCGGCCTGCGTAGCCATTTGCCCCGGCGACGCGTTTGTCATCGTCGATGACGAAATGCTGAAGGAAACAACCAAGAACAAACGCTTCGCGGCGGCGAAGGAGATCGGCAAGCTTTGAGAAGACGCTTTGCTCAGACGAGGAGGTGGCTGGTGCGGTGAAAAATAATAACCCGGATGTGCGCCAGCCGCTGGCGGTCGATTATCGCACGGCGCTGCGCATCACGAAACAGGGCGGCGTAAAAATCGATGCGCCAATTTCGGAAGAAATGCCGTTGACGCTGTATTTGAACGGCAAAGAAATCGTCACGATGCTCTGTACGCCGAGCGAAGAAGAAGAATTGGCGCTCGGCTTTGTTGTCTCGGAAGGCATGATCAAAGACAGCGCTGCGCTGACAAAGCTGACGCTTGACCGCGAACGGGGCATGATCTGGCTGGAGGCGGACGAAGTGAGACCGGAAGTTGCAGGCCGTTATCTGAAACGCTGCCTCTCGGCTTGCTGCGGTCGCGGCCGCGCGGAATTTTATTTTGCCAATGATGCTGCGGTCAGCAAACATGTCGAAAGTGAACTGTGCATCCAGCCCGACTTGGTGAACTACTATGCGCATGCGCTGGAAGCGTCCGCTGCCACGCATCAATTGACGCACGGCGTTCACTGCGGCGCAGTGGCCGCCGAAGGACGCTTTGTCGCTTACAGCGAAGATATCGGCCGTCACAACGTGTTTGACAAACTGTACGGGCGTTGCCTGAAAGAAAAGTTGACGATGCAAGACAAGGCGATCGTCTTCAGCGGTCGCGTCTCGTCGGAAATCCTGCTCAAGTTGAGCAAGATGTCCGTTCCCATCGTCATTGCCCGCTCCGTGCCGACCACGCTCGCGGTGGACTTGGCAGAGGAACTTGGCATCACGCTGATCGGCGCGGCAAAAGGAAACGGCTTTACCGTCTACAGCCATCGTCAGCGGATAACGGAATAAAAAAAGTTACCGCAGAGAGAAAAAAACTGTTAATTATTGAACCAATTAGTGGTATAATATGTAATGTAGGCAGTGGGGGCGTAGCTCAGCTGGGAGAGCGTTTGGCTCGCATTCAAAAGGTCAGGGGTTCGATCCCCCTCGTCTCCACCAAACTAAAAGTAAAGCTTCACAGCGTGGCTGTGAAGCTTTTTTATGTGTGTAGGTGTTTGTATATTACAAAGTATGTTAAGAGCTTTTTTGAATGCGCAACAAACTCTCTCGCAACGGAGTTACGTCTTATGCAAAGATGCTTTGCATATTCTTATGCGTGGGTCATTTGTAAAAAAAACAGATACTGTTCTAAGAGGGGGATTCTGGTGATTTTTTATTGCTAGGAGTTTTTCTTTTGAACAGTGATAGTGGTAATTAAAAGGATGACAACTTTAAAATATGCAAAGACCTATTTCCATTCACATTAGGGTGAGCAGGAAAAACGATGCCAAGAATCATTTATGTTTGAGCGATTGCGGTCAATTCGCTGGAAGTATCGATAAGTAACTTGCTGACTTCTAGCGATAATTCATTGAATGAAATAGGTAACTCGTTTTGAAACCAGAGTTGATACAAATGGACAATTCCTCCTGCAAAGAAATTTGCTCGAATGTAAAAACCCTGTGAGTTTTTAAGTGAATCGGGGATGTCACTATTCGATTCAAGATACTCTAGGAAAATTTTTCGAAGTTTAAATAAAAATTGTTCCGCACCTGGTGAACAAATAAGAATACGATAAAATTCCAAATCAGTTTCTAACCAGGCGGAAATTTTTGATAACAGGGGATAGGGGTCTTGAAAAAAATCGATATAATGAAAATCGCGCAAGACAAGGAGTGTTTTTTCAATGATCTCATTTTCAATCTGCTCGATAACGGCGCGCACATCTTGGTAGTGTGCGTAAAAAGTTCCACGATTAATGTTGGCGCGGACAATGACGTCGGTTACAGTGATTTTTTCCAATGGTTTCTCATTCATCAATTCGATAAAGGCTTGCCGAATCATATGACGTGAGCGAATAGCACTTTTGTATACTGCCTTTTTTCGCATATTTTTCTCCTGAAATCGAACAAAAAATTAAAATGTATCTATTTTTGTACAGATGAGGGAAATCTGTTGATTGTAGGTTTGCGTCAGAGTTATTATAATGCAATCAAAACCAAAATTCAACATGTGTCTGACTTTACGAAGTGTTGAGTGATGCAAAAAAAGAAGACTATTAAAGGAGGTGTTGTTATAAAAATTTTATCGGCTAATATCTCCATCAGTGGCAATACGAATATAGAAGTGTAAGTGAATGGAAAATAAAGGAGGAATCGTCATGCAGGTTACGTCAAACTATTCCGCCAGTTGGTTGTCAGCCATAAATAAGTTTAAAAGTCAGATGACAGCTGCGGAGAATAATTCGGCGGAAACATATTCGAAGTCATCCAGCACTTCTGACAGGGTGGCGGCAAAATCAAAAAGTGGAGGCAGCGAGACTAGTTATGAGAAAGATATGGAAATCTTTCTTGGATTAACGGGTGGGACAAGCGTGGTTTCTCAATCAACGACAGAAAACGATGCAAGCAGTTCTGTCAGCAAAAGTGATGTAGTCAGCTCTGCTAGAAAAGTCGCGCAAGACGCATATGCGAAGGCAGACACGGATGCGGATGGAAGCGTAAGCGAGAGTGAGTTCGTGTCGGGAACGCAAAATGTGGCGATGAAAGCATATGAGTATGCGGCATCAAGCGGGATGAATTTGCCGGTGAGTGAGAGCGATTTTGTCTCGGATGCCGGAAGTGTTGCACAAAAGGCCTATGCGAAGCTGGATACTAATGGCGATGGAAGCGTGGGCGAAAGCGAAGTTACAGCGGGCGCAGAAAGTATCGCCGGAAAAACGTATGACTACCTGACTTCAAACGATAGTAGCGCGATGATAAGTGAAGATGAAGTAATGTCTACAGTTGCGAAAGTCGCGCAAGACGCATATGCGAAGGCGGACACGGATGCGGATGGAAGTGTAAGCGAGAGTGAGTTCGTGTCGGGAACGCAAAATGTGGCGACGAAAGCATATGAGTATGCGGCATCAAGCGGGATGAATTTGCCGGTGAGTGAGAGCGATTTTGTCTCGGATGCCGGAAGTGTTGCACAAAAGGCCTATGCGAAGCTGGATACTAATGGCGATGGAAGCGTGAGCGAAAGCGAATTTGCGGCGGGCGCGCAAGATGTGGCGAAGAACGCGTATGAAACGGTGGGCATAACGCAGACATCAAGTCGCAAAATCACAGGATGAATAAGCGTTAGAGGATATGTTTAAAACGACAGCGTGGGGAAGGATTGCTTCTATTGCTGTCGTTTTATTTGTTTTGGGCAGCTTGCATACTTTTGATCCTTGCATTCAAAAGGTCAGGGGAACGATTTCCTCGTCTCCACCAAATGAATGACAAAACGCTTCATGATGAAAAATCAGGAGGCGTTTTTTAGTATCCGCAAGATAATCCGGTCATTTAACAAAATGATAATAAAAAATGTAAACAAAGAGAAAGGTTTTTTCGAAAGCGCAGAGAATAGTAATTGCAAGCGCAATCGCAGAGAAGCGGAGAAATTTCATAGCGCCAGAATGAACAAGGTTTACTTAAGCAGCGAAGCTTGACGCCTTTGTGCCGTATACGGGACAAAGGCGTCTTTTTTTGTATAAAGAAAACCACGCGCTAGGCGTGTGGTTCCGGAAAGCTTATAGCTATAAGTAGAAAAGAAAAGCCTCCTTTGCTAGAATAAATGCAGGTTTGCCGACCGCATAAACTAACAAAGGAGGAGTATCCAAAATGGATAACAGCAGTTTAGCACACACAAAATGGAAATGCAAATACCATATAGTTTTCGCACCGAAATACAGAAGACAAATCATATATGGGAAAATAAAAAGTGATATCGGAGTTATACTGAGAAAGCTATGCGAACATAAAGGTGTTGAAATTATAGAAGCAAGTGCTTGCCCGGATCACGTTCACATGTTGGTAAGCATACCGCCGAAAATAAGCGTGTCAAGTTTTGTGGGGTATCTAAAAGGAAAGAGTTCATTAATGATATTTGATAGGCATGCGAACTTGAAATATCGATATGGCAATCGACAGTTTTGGTGTAAAGGATACTATGTAGATACAGTAGGTCGAAATAAAAAAGCAATTGAAGAGTATATCAAAAATCAGTTAAAAGACGATGTGATCGCCGAGCAACTTACTTTGAAAGAGCTAGTTGACCCGTTCACGGGTGAGCCAGCAAAAAAGTCGAAATAAGACCCCTTTAGGGGTAGACTGAAAAGGCTATGCGGTTGGCG
>NZ_JAUAOA010000016.1 GCF_030542965.1 Azotosporobacter soli | reverse complement strand
TGAACTGAACCAATAAAAACGGACAATGACAAAACACCCCCAGTTGTAGATAATTAATCTATGACTGGGGGTGTTCATATGTCAGGGCAAAGAGGAATAAAACATTTTGGAGAACACATTATTCTCGACGTTCTAAAAATGAAAGAAGAAGGCAAAACGAATCGTGAAATTAGCGAGTTCTATGGATTTAAGGATAAATACGTAATCAAAGAACTAATCCGAAGACACAACCGAAAACAAAAGATGATTGAATCTGGAATTATTCCACGGAAAAAAGGCAGACCGCCTAAAAGCTATGTTACCATACAGGATAAAAGAGATAATGAAATCAAGCGTTTAAAGATGGAAAACGAACTATTACGTTCTTTTCTTCAAATCGTTGGAAGGAAGTGAGGCCATCTGTAAAATACATGGCAATTTATAAAAACCAAGACAGCTATTCTATCTCTGCAATGTGTGACTTTTTTGATGTATCACGCAGTGGGTACTATGATTTTGTTCATCGCATGAATCAACCGAATCGCAATGAACGAATCGTAGCAGAAATTGCGGTATGCCAAGAAATATCAAAAAGAACGTATGGATATCGAAGGGTTCATTTGTGGCTTCAACAGAATAGAAATATATTTATTGATCCGAAAACCGTTCTTCGCTTAATGAGCAAATATAATTTATTATCTCAAATTCGCCGACGTAAAAAATACAAGAGAATGCAGCAACAACTTCATAAATATGAAAATCTACTCAATCGTGATTTTGAAGCAACTGCGCCGAATCAGAAATGGGTTACCGACATTTCATACATCCATACACTCCAAGGAATCCTGTATTTATCAATGATACGCGATGCGTTTGATCGCAGTATTATTGCTTATAAAACAGGAACAGAACAAACTGTAAATTTAGTTCTTGAAACAATTCGAACTGCCATGAAAAAGGAAAAAGTCACTACAGAGCTGCAACTCCATAGTGACCAAGGGTTTCAATACACTTCACAGGGGTATTTTAACCTAACTAAAGAGTATGGTATTACACCGTCCATGTCAAGGCGAGGAAATTGTTATGATAACGCATTAGCTGAAAACTTTTTTAGTATTTTGAAAGCAGAATGCATTTCGAGAATACATCTCAAAACATTTGCAGAGGCTAACGAGGTTATCGATGAGTATATCTATTTTTATAATTTTGAACGCATTCAACTAAAAACAAAACTGACACCGTATGAAAAACGATGCCAGTTTGCGTAATTTAAAGCTATTCTACTTCTGGGCGTTTTATTTTATGTACGTTGTTTCTGGTTCAGTTCACATCGGCAGCCACGGGATTCTTTTTTATTTTACGCTCGCGCTGTTTTTTTCCCGTAAAGAATGTTGCCGGCTTTCTACCGCGCTGCGAAAAAAATCGCCAGCCTGCGCTGCTTGCAAATAACTGCCGTACTCTTGGAGCGCCCGGTACGGATGACCGTTATTCTCCAGCTGCAACGCGTAGATCAAATGCGTCAACGAGCCGCGCAGTTGCGGCGACAAGGCCAGATATGTTTTCCAATCGTCAAGCGCCGCTTCGTTTTGCGTACTATATAAGTGCAGCAATGCACGGTCTGCATAGAGCCATGCCTGCTGCGGCTGCCGTTCAATCGCTTTGTCCAGGTCTTCCAATGCCAGCTTGCGATTTTCTTCGGTCAGCAAGCCGCTCTGTTTCTTCATCGGAAAGTGCAGTCGCGATAAGGCGCGCACCGTATAAATTCTCGCATCGCTCGGATCAAGCATCATGGCCTTGTCGAGATCCAGCTTCGCCTGCCCTGGATTGGCTTGAATCAACGAAGCAATTGCCCGCTCGCAGTAGGCGGCCGTCGTAGGATAAGCCGCTATCGATTGCGTATAGTAATCTCCAGCCTGCATAAAATCGCTGAGTATTCCCGCTCCCAACGCTTTGCCGTAATCGCCCATCTCCAGGAGCGGCACGGGTTGTCCTAGTAAGATCCCCATCCCATACAATGCGATTTTCTCCTGCCAGAGTTGACCGCCACGCAGCAAACGATTTTCCATCGCCAAGGTTTGGCGATAACCGCGTTCCAACAGCAAATAGGCTTGCGTTTTTTTCATTCGCTCTCCTTTGCCGTCCGCCAAATCTTGCGCATATTTTTCCTGCAGATCATGCCACTGAGCCAACGTCCTTCGTCCATCGAATAGCGACGGCAAGGAAAAGTGCTGCAGATAAAGGGTTGCCTCTTCCTCCTGCAACGTAACGCGAGCCTTTACGCAAACAGTCTCCGTCTTGCCTTCGCCCTGTTCGCTCAGAACAGTCAACGACGACAGCGCCAACGCCGCTGCCTGATATTCCTCTTCACGCAAAACCAGCTCAGGACGTTGCCTCTGCCAGTATTGGCGAAGCTCGCCCGCCAAACGCGGAATCACTTTAGCCCTGGCTGCAAGCGCAGCCCGGTCTTTCGCCGAGCTTAACGACTCTTGTTGGTCAACGCTGACAGTCGCCTCTTGCACCGCTTCGCTTAAAACCGCTGCCGATGCAGTGGTCGCGATAAAACTGAAACATATCATTGCCATGCCGATTGCACGGCATAATCGTTTTTTCATGCTACTAGCCTCCTCTTACTGCCCAAGCGCTTGTCTAGATAAGCTGCTTTGATTCAAATTCTGCCAGCGCAGCTGCGCCAAACGATAAAAGAAACTGCCTTTCTCTTCGCTGCTCAGAAACGTCTGATACTGTTCCGCCGCTTTGTTCGCATATTGCAAGCGCTCCAGATACAAAGCATAACCCAGGCGCAATGGTGATTTTTTCCCTTGTGACGCCCTGGCTGAGAAATACTGTTCAAAATCACAAATAGCCGCTTCATGCAGATGATTGGCAGCGCGCGCCAGACCCCGTTCCAAATAAAGTTGCTTCGACTGCGGCAACAGATGCATCGCTCGCCCATAGTCCGCTTCAATGCCCCAATAATACGTCTGCGGATTCATAAGAAGTTGGGCCAACGCACGCGTTTCATAACATACAGGATCTTGCGGTTTTTTCTCAACAGCCCTGTTCAACAAACTGAGAATTTCAGGATTCGCTTTACCCGGTTCCAGTTTTTCCATAGCAGCCAGTAGTAAATGCGGTGCTGTTGGATTCATTTCCGCTGCTTTTTTCGCGTCTGCCTGGTATGAGAAGATATTGCTTAACGCTTGACTGCGGTATTTGCCAAACACCTTCTCCAAAGCCGTCATCCAGGTTGTTTGATTCTGTTCCCCGCTTAGCGCCAGCAGCGCGATTTCGCCGCTCCAGTTTTTCCAATCCATAGCGACCAAAATAATTTTATAGTTTTTCTCTTCCGCATCATAGACCGCCCTGTCAAAATAAAGAGCTGCCAAATAATCGTTTTCCAACTGCGCACGCTCTTCCTGCAACAGCACATTCTCTCTCAGTTCCGCGCTATAACGCTTGTGAAGACTTTCCAACTCACATAGGTTGTTTAAATCATAATAGAACAGCGTCGCTGCCGTTTCCGGCGCTTCTTGCAGAACCGCGGCCAAGACAGGCGCCGCTTCATCCGTCAGCTGTAAGCGAAGCGACGGCCCTTTTGCCTCCGCTTCAATCTTCTTTTTTTCCGGAATCCATTGTACACGCAATTGACTAAAAGCAATGGCCCTTACTTGTTCCTGCGTAAGCATTTCTCTTACTGCGCTAGGCAGCGCTCCGGCAAGTTTTTCCGTCGCCGTAGGCAGCGCTGCGAAACGAGCTTCCTGCATCCGCCATTGCCGATTCAATTCCTCTTTTTCTTTCGCTGCCGAAACAAATTCCGGCAACGCTTGAGTCGACTCATACAAAACGGCAGCCTGCGCCGCTCCCGTCGCCAAACACAGCCATACAGCCATGCCGATTAAAACCGTCCGAAACTTCATCCCGTTTCCCCCGCTTCTTTTTTTGCTAGCGCTCCATCGCATTGTTATATTATCCACCATTTCTGCCGCTACGGCCAGAAAAAGAAACTTAAATTATCACGCCAATAAGTTTTCCATTTATTGGAGGTTAAAAGTTTCAAATCACGAATAACCTTTAGTAGGACAACTATGTCAAAGGAGTGATCGGTTCATGAAAATTCAAACCCGTCTTATCCTTTCCAATTTACTTGTCTTTGCGATTATTTTGCTGGTCGTCGGCATGTCGTTATACGGTTTAGGCGAAATCCGCCAGCAATACCAATCCATTAACGACGACAACAATACCAGTATCATTTTACTGCGCGAAATTCAATTTTATTATACGGGACAAGCCAACGATGAACGCGGCGCTCTTCTGACCAAACAGCCTGAATTCCGTCAGGAGATTTTGCTGAAATCTGATCAAATAAAAAAACGTCTTGCCCAACTGCAGCCTTTGATGCTCATTGCAGAAGAGAAAAAGTTTTTCACGGCAATTAACGATTCCCACAGCCAATTCACCGCCTTAAATTTGCGCGTGCTTGATCTTGCCTTTGCCGGCAAGCAAAGCGAAGCGCAACAACTATCCTTTAATGAAGGACGCAAAGCGCGTAAAGATTTGGAAACCGTCTTCAACAGTTTAGTTGATCTGCAACTACAGCAAAAAGAACTTGGCATTCAAAGTGCGACAGCTACCTTCAACGCATTGCGTTTTCTGATGCTCGGCGCTGCACTGCTCGCTCTCCTCATCAGCTTAGGGTTCGGCTATTACACGACACGTAAGATAGTTAAGCCCATTCTCCAAGTGTCCGGTTACATGGCGCGAGGCGATCTGAATTTTTCACAATTGCCGCAATCAAACGATGAAATCGGGGTTCTGACTCGCTCTTTCGCCTCTTTGGTTGATCAACTCCGCAACATGGTTCTCGGTGTTCAACAAAACGCCGAACATGTGGCGGAAACAGCAAACCACTTGAGCAGCAACGCCAACCAGTCAGCGGAAGCATCGCAGCTTGTCGCAAACAGCATCGAGGACGTAGCGCACGGTGCACAAGAACAAGGCTCTCGCATTCACAGCACCTCAAAGCAAATCGAATACCTTTCTGCCACTCTGCAACAAACAGCTCACACGGTACAAGATATTGCCGCCGTTGCAGAAGAAAGCAGTAGTTCGGTCAAGCTGGGTAACCAGGCAGTAGACGATGCCATCAACCGGATGAGCCTTTTAGAAGGAACCGTTAACAATTCATCGCTAGCCATTGAAACACTCGGCGAACAATCAGCAAAAATTGATCAAATCGTAGCCGCCATTTCCGGTATCGCTGCACAGACCAACCTGTTGGCGCTCAATGCTGCTATTGAGGCGGCACGGGCTGGAGAAGTTGGGCGCG
The DNA here is from genome assembly GCF_030542965.1 of Azotosporobacter soli. NCBI lineage: Bacteria > Bacillati > Bacillota > Negativicutes > Selenomonadales > Sporomusaceae > Azotosporobacter > Azotosporobacter soli. The sequence goes on along the minus strand of NZ_JAUAOA010000016.1, from coordinate 70,898 downwards.
GTTTTGCGGTCGTCGCGGACGAAGTGCGCAAGCTGGCCGAACAATCTTCTGATGCAGCCAAAGAAATCGCGGAATTGATTCACGAAATACAAAGCGGCACCGCTGCCGCCATTCAAGCCATGCGCCAAGGAACTGCCGCTGTAGGCCAAAGCGCCGCCGCCGTCAACAATGCCGGCAGCGCCTTTGAGGAAATAGCGCGTCGCACTGTAATTATGACGGAAAGGCTGCAAAACATTTCTGCCGATGTGGAAGAAGTATCTGCGATTAGTCAGGAGGTCATTCAAGCCGTTCGAGAAATCGACTCCATTGGCCAACTGACGGCGCAGCAGACAGAAACCGTTTCCGCCGCAACAGAAGAGCAATCAGCATCTATCCAAGATATTTCGCATCTTTGTCAACAGATGCATACGATGTCTGCTGAACTACAGCAAGCCATTAAACATTTCCGCGTCTAAACACAAAGAGCACCTCTCTTTTCTAGTGAAAAGCGATGGTGCTCCTTCTCGTTAAACGCGTTTGTAACTTATCTGGCAACCGACAAAATCGCTCTCTTTATCATTCTTAATTCGATTCATACGTTTTTGATATGCACAGCTACAAAACTTAAAATTCTCTATCTGATATTCTTCTCCAATAAAGCAATTAGTAAACGTTCCACTATCATCTTTTTTTATTAATATCATTGACTAACCTCCCTACTTTATGATGTTGTTTATTGAAATAACGTTTTTCGCCGTTCTAAAATCAATCCCATTGGGCGCAGGTATGTTTTTAACTATATTATTTTTGATTATACCGCCACTGCCATCTGACGACAAATAAATTCCTGCCGTACTATAATTGCTGCCCGTTTTATCGACAATAACTGTATTACCAATAATCTTACAATTAGCGCCTTCCACGCCAATACCTTGCGTGGAATGGTACAACGTAATCATATTGCCTTGAACAAGTGTATTCTTAGCCAAAACCGATATGGCCGCCTGAAACTGCTTACCAGTAGCCGAATTGTTCGCTGTCTGATTTGCCACCATTGTATTATTAATGACCTTCACTCCAGAGACTTGGACTTTAACTGCACGCTTGTAAAAGTCACTAAATGTGCATTCTTGTATCGTCGCATCTGAAATCCAATTGCTATCACCCGTAATTTGTATGCAATCTCCATCTTCAAATCCACTTACTTTTGAAAAAACGCAATTAAGAATTGATACTTTTTTTACGTTCCAAGCAACTACAGCACGGTTCGCTCCAATATTATCGCCATTTTTCCCATTTTTCGGTCCACTAACATCGTGGATTTGGCAATTTTTAATCGCTATATTGCTGCCTCCTTTCAACCAAACAGCCCAGGATCCCATCGTTGTGTCGCCGCTTGTATTTCGTATTTCACATTTTTCAAGCGTAGTGTAATTTGCATTGTCATTCTTTACTGCAGTTTTTCGCTTCATATCTCCGTCAATAATCAAATTTTTTAAGGTTACATGATCAGTTGAAATATTAATGATTTCTGCACCGCCACCGCCGCCTTTGATAACCGTTCCCACATCGCCAACAAGCGTCACACCTGCAGGCATGTTAATTGTACTAATTTTATAGGTTCCAACCGGTATGTGAAGCGTTTGTCCACTCTTCAGCGACTTCAATGCCGCCTGAAGTGCTGCCGTATCATCAGTGACGCCATCCCTTTTAACGCCAAAAGTTGTAAGCTCGACCATATTGCCCTCACCCGCTTGGGCAAAAACTTTCCCTTGTTGCAGACCGCCCAGCAATATCAGCATCATTATCACTAACCATGTTATCTTTCCATGTTGCATCATAGCTGTACGCTCCTTTTCCAGCATCATCTTTTTGACATTTAACGCCATAACACGAGTAAAGTAAGTCTTCCTACTATTGCACTATATTGTTTGTGGCGTTAACGTTAGTCGCGCTTCTAAAATCTATCCCATTCGGCGCAGGTATATTTTTCACCGTATTTCCGGTAATCGTAGCTCCGCTTCCAGCGGCTGATACGTAAATCCCAGCCGTATTGTAATTGCTTCCTGTCTTGTCTACGACAATCGTATTACCAATAATTTTACAGTCTATTCCTTCTACTCCAATACCTTGAAACGAATGATACAGTGTGATCTTATTGCCTTCCACACGTGTATTCTTTGCAAAGATCGATATTGCCGCCTGAAATTGCTTATGCTCTGGTGAATTAGCCGTTGCCGGATTTGCAGTCATCGTATTGTTAATAATTTTCACGCCAGAAGCTTGCACTTTAACAGCTCGCTTGTAAAAATCGCTGAAAGTACATCCTTGTATAGTTACGTCCGAAATCCAGCCATTGTCACCTGTAATGTGTATACCGTCTCCATCTTCAAAGCCGCTTATTTTTGTAAAAATGGAATTAAGAATTGACATCGACTTTACATTCCAGGCAAAAACAGCTCGATTCGCGCCAATGTTATCGCCTCCAATTCCGTTTTCTGGTCCACTAATATCGTGAAAACTACAATTCGCAATTGATATATTACTGCCGCCTTTTACCAATATAGCCCAGGATCCCATTGTCATATCGCCCATAGTATTTCTTATTTCACATTTTTCAAGTGTTGTGTAATTTGCATTGTCATTCTTTACTGCCGTCTTTCGTTTCATTGCACCGTCAATAATTAGATTCGTCATCGTCACATGGTCAGACGCAATATTGAAAATTCCTCCTCCATTTTCGCCGCCTAGTATAATGGCTCCGTCGTCGCCAAGCATAGCTGCATTGGCCGGTACAATGATTTGAGTAACTTTGTATGTTCCAGCTGGTATATGAAGAACTTGTCCACTTTTCAATGAATTCAATGCAGTTTGCAGTGATGCCGTATCATCAGCTATGCCATCGCCTTTCGCACCAAACGTGCCTAATTCGACGTTCATTGCTTGTGCCCTCGCGGTACACACACCTGCACCGCAACCGTAAAGTCCAAGCAACAATATCGCAACAATCCAAACCTTTTCACATTTCATTTTCCTCGCCCCTCCCCCACATATTTTTCACTCTCTATTTTTAACTAGTCATCCTAATCCTATTTCTTCCATTTTTATTATACCTTGCAAAGATTACAGCCCGCTTGTCATTTCTATTACAATGCCCTTATATTCATTCGGATGTCGTAGAGTTTACCAAAGCATTTCAAATAAAAATAGGCCGTTCCGATTTGCTCATCGCAAAACAGACCGGCCTTTCTACCAACACACAACTTTTCTGAACAATTTCTCCCCTCCCAATACTACTTAGTTTTACCAATCAAATAACCACCATTAGATCCGTCATACATTTGCGGATGCATGCTGTCTCTGCAGCCGTCATAGGATGCGCCGCTAAGATAGCCCGACAGCTCGCCGGTTGTGATATAACCATCTCGATTCAAATCTGCGAGCCCACCGCCAAGCGCATAGCCCAGATATTTGGTAAACATTCCATTTGCCGTCTCAAGTGCCGTACAGGAGCTAATCACCGTATATTTACTGCCCGGATTATGCGCCTTAAAATAATCCACCAGTTCGCCGGAATGACAGGCATCTTCGATCAACGTAACATGACCTGTCGATCCAATTTTTGCGCCAATTTGCAGTGTCGCATCATAAATTTGTTTCTCGTATACTTTGCTGCCGTCAGCCGTTTCAAACCCGTTATTATCCCCGTGTCCAGAATAATACAGCAGCACATTGTCCCCGTCCGATGCTTGTACGGCCTCCGTTTGCATCGCCGTTAAAATAGAAACGCTGGTTGCCTGCAGATCTCGCAGCAACGTTGTATTTGTATTGTTCCATAGCAGATCTGCTTTCAACACCTGCTGCATCGTACTAATATCGCCATTAACCTCCGGTATATTTTCCTTATAGGCCTTCGGCTCGTATTGCGCGATACCGATCAACAACGCATGGTTATCCGACAACGCTCCACCATAGCTGCCGCTGGCCATACTTAGGTAGTTGGCAATTGACCCCGTCGTTCCATCCGCGAAGTGTATTTTATCCAATTGGGCTGTATCCCAATTCTGGATGGTGATCGATCCGTGACCGGCAACGTCAAGCACAACATTTAGGCCATCACGGCTCACCTTGAGATTTTTTGACGTGATGCCGTTGCCGAAAGCAATCTTGTCATTGACATTATCCATATCAAAGACGATTACGTCATTCCCCCATGTTCCGCCAAATCGGTATTGGTCACTGCCGTTTCCGCCGGCCATTGTAACATTGCCGCTGCCGGGCACCAGGCCGCTGACCAAGGTGTCGTTGCCGTCACCGCCAAGCAATGTTGTGTTGCCGCTGCCGGCATACAAAAAGTCGTTGCCGGCTCCGCCGTCGATCGTTTCAGCCTGGCTACCGCCATAAATGACATCATTATAGGCGGTGCCAATAAAGTTTTCAATATCCTTGAACGGCGCTAATTGCCATCCGTTCAGCCCCGCCGTCAGCCCTGCCGCTGTTAACGCGTCATTGCCATCGCCGCCCGAAATCACTAGATCTGCCGGATTATAGACCAGTGTATCGTTACCGGCGCCGCCAGACAAATAGTTTACGCCGCTTCCACCATCCAGATAATCATCACCCGATCCGCCTAGCAAATTGTCGTTACCAGCACCTCCGTTCAATCGGTCATTCCCATCTCCGCCAGACAACATATCGTTTCCTGCCCCTCCCAGCAACGTGTCATCCCCACTCCCGCCATCCAGTTTGTCATTTCCATCGCCGCCAGACAACGTATCGTTGCCCGCCCCGCCAAACAGGGTATCATTGCCCGTTCCACTGTCCAAAATGTCATTGCCGGCTCCGCCGTCCAGAATATCATTGCCGTCCCCGCCCGCCAAAGTATCATTACCAATGCCGCTAACCAAATGGTCGTCACCACTGGTTCCGACATAATTATTAACCATGGCACCGTTAATCTGAGCAGCGCTGTAGGTGGCATCGGAAAACTTGAAAATTTCGATCTGGTATTGCGGACCGAGAAACCAGTCGGTAAAAGTCGTAGCTTGCGTCCAGCCTTTGCGCTGAAGCCGCAAATTGTTGCCGGAGCTGCTGAACACCACATCTGCAATCGACATAGCATATGATGTGAAATCGGCGGTATTGATTCCGTGACCAGCGCTGCCAGGCACCGTATCGGTTACCGTCACATTGTCACACAGACCTAAAGAATAGGTATCATTCCCCACACCGCCCAATAGCGTCGCATCACCGCCGTAAGCGATCAGCGTGTCGTTTCCAGCTCCGCCATCCAGCACGCCGTGGCCGATGATATATTCGTTGCCATTGCCGCCATATACTGTACTGCCTTTGCCGCCCGGCAAATATACATAAATTTTATCGTTACCATCACCGCCATAAATAGTATCTTCGCCGCCTCCTCCTTTTATCAAGTCATCGCCGCTGCTCCCCGTCAATACTTCATTCTTTGCTGTTCCTATAATTGTCGTCATGATCATGCCCTCCCTTTCCTTTTTCTACGCTTCAACCCCTAAAAACGCTCCCTTCTTTGTCTTTTAAATACAAAAGCCCAAGCATAGCAATCACTGCTGACTTGGGCAAACCGCGGTCATTTCTTAAAAGCAACCTGGCAGTCATTGGCGTAACTTTCATTGCCTTTAGACCCATGGCTTTGCGTCCCCATCTTTCGATGAGTTTGCCCACATATTCTTTTTCGTCGCCTTAGTTTTTTCTGCCATCTACATCGCCTCCCTCTCCGCGTTGACTCCTCCTAAAAAGGCAAAAGCCCAAGCATAGCAATCACTGCTGACTTGGGCAAACCGCGGTCATTTCTTAAAAGCAACCTGGCAGTCATTGGCGTAACTTTCATTGCCTTTAGACCCATGGCTTTGCGTCCCCACCTTTCGATAGGTTTGCCCATATATTCTCTTGTCTTAGTCTCAGTTTCATCATATTCACTTCCTCATTTTTTTACAATAAGTAGTATTCCCTTACTTACAGGACGAGACTCCTGTTTTATTGTTGTCTTTTTTTAGTCCTTTGACCTAGGTTTCTCTTCTCTTGCCGCCTATTTAGCTTATATGCTTTCACCAACTAACTGTCCTCTTGCTTCTACACGGTTATTTACCGACATAACAAGGCCGCATCAAAAACAAATATCCATTTAACGTTCATAGCGCCTTCATTTTTACTCTGCCCTTCTTGAATTTGTACAAAGGAACAACAATGAAAAAACGACCCTGCATTCACTTTTCGAATGAGAATCGTCTTTGCCATTGCTTTTTTGCTTTTTCACTCTTCCAAACCATCGGTTTTATCTTTCCTCTTCTTGATTAATCTATGCATAATTTATGATCCCCAGGAACGCAGCCGCAAGTAGTAAAAGGCCCATCAGCAAATGCATCCAGCGTCGGTAAGCGACTCTCCATACATCTAATCGTTCGACATATTGCGGCGCAACCAGCAAAATAATCAGACAGAGAAGTAGCGGCGTAATGAAGATAAGATTATAATACAACAGGCACAACACTGCACTAGCAGTCGGCATTTTAGAAATGATGTTTAGCGCAAATATGTACGGCCCGCCAGTGCAAGGCATTTCTACCAATGCGCACAATACGCCGGATGCGATAGCGCCGCCGAATGACACGCACTTGCTGGCATTCTTGACGATCAATTCTTTCAAACGGTACGGTAGCTCGCTATAGCGGGTCTGATGCGGAAACAAGGCCGTTCTGAGATGAAATACCGCCAGCAGTAGCATTCCCAGCGAAAGCATCAGAGTGATCCAGGGAGATGCTCCAAAAATAATGTTGATCAGCCTATTTCCAACCAACCCCGCCCCTAAATAAACGAGGAACATTGTGGCGCAAAAGGTCACCGCATAAACTACCGCTTTGGCACGTCCGCAAAAAACCGTAGCATAGCTGGTAGCAACAATGAACACAAACAATGCGCATGGATTACTGGCATCAGCCAATGCGGCTAGGGTAAACGGATAAAAGAGCGAAGTCGGCATTTTGCCGCTGCGGGTAATAATGGCTGACGTCAGCTCTCGAGACTCCATTCCAGGAATCAGTCGCCCATTTTCACCGAGTATTTCCGGCAGCAGATTGATTTCCTCCAGACCGATCAGCAACACGTCTTCGCCCGCCTGATTGTCGGTTACTAAAATAGCGGGAATTTCAGTATGCGCAATGCCTCGATATTGCATATTACGATTCAGCAGTTCATTCTTATTTTCAACCGAAGCATCGGTCTGTTTTTTCTCAAACTGATGTTCTCCGCTCTTTTCTGCAACAAATTTTTCCCAATAGGGAGCGAAGGCCTTACAGTTTTCACAATGCTCCGAATAATAATAATTAATCGTAGCTGCTTGAGAAGTCGGCGTACTATACAGAGTTAACAATAAAACAGACAACAATGCAACAGCCGATTTTTTCATTCCTTTCTCCTTCCGATTTTCCATTTAACCGACATCACTGCTGGCGTTATACAGGCTGGCCAAACTATAGAACCGACTGGAACCGTCTTTCGTTAGCGACTGATAATTTCCTTGTTCAACGATCCTGCCCTGTTCAACAACAAAGATTTGATCGGCATTTCGAATCGTCGATATGCGATGCGCAATCACGACAATCGTCATTTTCCCCTGCAGCCCCTCGATAGCCTGCTGTATCCTTTTTTCATTTTCCGAATCCAATGCACTGGTCGCCTCGTCCAAAATGAGAATAGCCGGTTTTCGGAGTAGCGCTCTGGCCAGAACAATTCGTTGACGTTCACCACCTGATAACCTAACGCCTCTATCCCCCACAACCGTGGACAATCCCTCCGGCAACGCACTTACAAATCCGTCGGCGGCAGCCAGTCTTAACGCTTCCCACACCTCGCCATCTGATGCTGCCGGAGAAGCCCATTTCAAATTTTCCCTGATGCTGGCATTGATTAAAAATGGATCCTGGGATACGTAACCAATAGAGTTTCGCCATGCTCTCAAGTTTTCTTGCAACGGCTTGCCATCAATCAATACCACGCCATGCTTCGGTATCAATAACCCGATTAGCAAGTCGACCAAAGTGCTCTTTCCAGCACCAGACACACCCACCAAAGCCGTCGTCGTTCCAGATGGCAGCATCGCACAAATTCCCGTTACGGCTGGGCGATTCACTTTTCCGGCATAAGCAAATGAAACATCACGCAGTTCAATGCCGCGCTGTAATTTCAAGCGCTTTACGTCGACTCCATTCGGCAAATTTTCGCTATTTACCAAGCACTGCTGCTCTAGCTCCCTTACCGACTTGAACGACGGCAGCAGCATGTTAATATTTTGCAGACTCGTTTGCATCGACGAAAATCTGGGCCAAAGTCGGGAGGAAATCACCGTAATCAAAACGAATTCTTCCGGGCGTAGCTTAAAGACGTCAATAGCTATATATAAGAACAACGAAATGAATACCGTTGCACCCATCTTATACAGCATATCCGTCCTAGTCTGCAACCGCTGAAACCGTATCACATTTCCCTTCAATATCCCATACAGCCTGGAAAAGTTATCCACTTGTGCCGCTTCAATGCTGTAACTTTTAATTTCCTTTATCCCGTTCAAGTGTTCGGTCAGATCGTTGAACAGTTCACGATTTCCTTCCATGATTACGTGGCCGCGTTTGCGAGACTCTCCTAGGAACGGCCGCATGCCCCAAAACAGGAAAGCGGCGGCAACCAATACCGCAACCGTAAGCAACGGCGCAATCCAAAGAGCCAGAATGATCTGAACCGCCGTTACCATAACTAACGCAATCAATCCCAGCATGCTTAACGCCGCAGTGCCGATTTGCATCAATTCACTGAAAATAATATGCATCAGTTCTGATTTTGCCTTGGTCATTAGAAGCTGCCATTTTGCATACGCAATCGCCCGAAACAAACGAACCGCCAAAAATTGGCAAAACGATTGTTGGATGTCGACATTCAACAGCGTCTGCCAGCGTTGCAGTAGGCTTTGACTCAGATTGAGCAATAAATATACCACAAGAATCAACGGCAAGCTTATGCCAATGCCCAGTTGAAGGCAAAATCGATTCAAATCCCCCATTAATCCGACTTGCCCACCAAGACCTGGAATAATTCCGGCGACTCCCAACAACGGAATAATCAGCACGACGCCGACCCCCTCCAATAGCCCCAATAAAATCATGAGACTCAACGCAGCTAAAAATTTCCCGCGGGAAAACCGATACAACTCGCAGATATAGTCGACAATCAGATTCATATTTTCCCCTCACTTTGCAAAAAGCGACTAAAAATCAAGCTGCGTATCAACATTCGCACGCCCGAGTTTTCACTTTCATCATCATTGATTACCGGATGTTTTTCCAATTGTCGTTTTATTTTGCAAATGTCCAGATATTTTTTTTCAGCCGGACGTCGACCGATCAGACTGATTTCCGTTGTCAATTCTGGCCAAACCGGCTGCAATCGCTGCGCAATATCGGCAGTCTGATTTCCCCGGACGCGTTCGTTCAAACGCACCTTGTCCGGCAGCAAACCTTTCATCGCCCTTCGAATCAAAAACCGCTCTCGTCCATTCCTCACATACTGATCTTCCGGCAGTCGCAGACAAAACTCAATAACCCGTCTGTCTAGCGTCGGATCACGCATCACCATGCCGTATGACAATAGCAATTTAGTACTAAGTGTGCTGACATGCGCAAAAAAACTGGGTTGCATCTGATCCTGACGGCACTCAAAGGAAGTTTTTCGACTGACGCCGGACAAATCGTAGCCAAACCGATTAAATCGTTCCCGGCTGCCCATTTTCTCTGCAAATGCAGGATTAATCGGCGGTAGTTCCGATACCCATGCATCATGATTTCCGCTCTGCAACAGCGAGAGTATTTTTTGGCAGCCGACCGGCAGCAGGCCGCCGAGTAACGCGTATAACATTTTATTCGGTTCCCGGTATCGCCTTGAAGTCACCCAACTTTCTCGCAGCAAACGGCGCCATCGCCTATACTGCAGTAGAGATACCAGATAGCTTTGCTTTTCGCCCCAAGAAATCGTCATGTTACCGACGCTACCGTGCAACAAGACACCGACCCCTTTTTGTTTAGCTTCAGCAATGATATTATCAATCCAAAATAAATTTTCAAATATCTTATATGGCTGCTCCAAAATCCTAGTCAGACGCTCGGTATCACTCATCGGATGGAGGCCCGAGGCCCGGCAATAAGTTACGTCAATATTGCCGATGTATTGGCTCACCGCTTCTACAAATGGCGTCTCATCAGCAATCGCGCTTCCATCGATCGGGAGCCAGTCACGATAGCCAATCATGGGCGTCATGCTGAAAGCCGCCAACCGTTGCCCTTTTAGTTCCTTGGCCGCCAGTGCCGCGACCGCTGGCGAATCCAATCCGCCGCTCAACATTACCCCCACCGGCAGGATGCTTCGCATTCGGCAACGCACCGCTTCTGACAGTACATCGCGCAAAGCTTCTTCATATTCAGCATCAGATTTAAGCACCAATTCCGGCTGCTCCTGTACCTGCCAATATACCTCTTTAATAACAGAACCGTCCCCACCCACACTCAAGCTATGGCCCGCTGGCAGGAGATAAACATCCTGGTACAGCGTCAACTCTGCATCCAGTTGATGCATAACCGATGGAATCGCCAAAAAATCGCCAATCCACATGTCGTCGTGTCGAGCCGGAATCGCCGGATGGGAGAATAACGGCTTAAGAAGTGTGGAGAAAGCAAATACACCAGCTGCCCGGTAATAATATAACGTCCTGGTTCCGGCGTGATCGACGGCACAAAACATACACCGCTGTCTTTCATCCCAAATGACAAAAGCAAAATCACCGATCAAATATTTGGGACATTCTCGACCCCATTTTTGATACGCTTTCAGAATCAATAGGCTATCGGGAATTCTAGCCCCCTGATCCGCCGCAATTCCCATCGCCGCTAACAAAGACATCCGGTTGTCGATGATGGCATCAGCCGTAATAGTCATCCGGTTTGGCAGGTCCTGATAAGGCAGCACTTCGCATAACGATTCAGGCGTAATAAACTGCGCCCGGCAGCCTAAAAAAACATCTTTATCCAAGAATGTTTTACATGCATCCGCAGGGAAAACCGCCATTTTTTCCTGCATCGCCGCTCCGACGTTCGCCTCCACCGGGCATCCGTCATAATGGAAGATACCGTAAATTGCACTCATAACCGCATACCGCCAGTCTTCACAATACTCCATAGATGCAAGGCTTATCTCCTTGCAATAAAAACCTGCCTAGCCTGCCCGCCAAGGCGCCGGTTCTGTCATTTTAACGACCGGCAACCTTAGGCCGAAGCAAGCCCAGGCAGTTTTATACGGCTACCTTATTAACTACAGGCCGGGCAAGGTATTAATTGACCATTGATACCCGTCTCGCCGGTATACATGTCGCTGCCTCCGCCCTTCTTGTTATAATAAGCTTCCGTCATTTTGATATCGAGTTCCATAACTTGCGGGCTCGTCCAAATTGCTTTTTCCATTTTGATCTTCCTCCTTTACTATTTTTCTATTTACTCTAATGACATCGACAACTTAAGAATGTATCGCGCCGCACAAATTTAGGCTGGCCGTCCACATATCCGAATGATCGCCAGTCTTTTGCGACTCGGTCATTGCGACCGAAAGCTCGGTTACCTGAGGCACTGTCCAAACTGTCTTTTCATTATTCATTGTTATCACCTCCTTTCATGGCCGGTAGCCTTTTTTATTTCCTGCTTGCGAAGCAACCAACCACCGTGAACTGTTCCCGCCCAGCACTCCCGGTGACGATCATTTCACCACACCGTAGCCAAGCATGCGCAATCATTTTATTATCCGCATCTTTCGCTACCCCCATATACAGCGTTGCGTCAATCCCCAGCCGCTGCAATAACAACTTCCCCACCAAGGCCTGAACAAGACACTTGCTTTGCCACGGCGTATAGCGGCTCACGCGTTCAATCATACTACCAACCTGCCAGGCTGCCGTGTATTCCTGCTGTGTCGCCATGGCAGGCGATTCAGACTTTTCCTTCCCTAGCAGTAACGACAATTTGCAAAACGGCAGCAACAATATGGCTGTGCGGGCCGCTGCCGTGAGAATCACAATTCGGATGATTAAACTCTGCTCGCACCAAGCCAAACCATTAAATTGCCGCAATCGTTTAAACAATGGTAATAAGTCCACGTATCTGAAGGAGGCCTAGAAAAGTCAGTACATCCTTTTGACATGTTTCCTCATGCACCTCGTAATCCAATCGTAAACTTTGAATAATTTCATACACGGCGCAGGGCGTTTCAATCAATTCCCAAATTCGGCTACCAACTTGATCCAAACCAAAGTATTTTCCTGTTGTAATATTCAACATGACCTTTTCTCCATCCATATCGGCTGCCACCAACCCCTCTATCTGCACTACAATCGTATCCATTTCAATACTATTCGTCGATTTCATTTGTCGCCTCCGTTTATATATATAATGTGCTTATTTTGCTCACGCCTGTTTTGCGTCAAGCTGAGTCAAATGGCTCACAACAGCTTCCACTTGTTTCTGTAAGCTATCCACCTTCTCCGGGCGCGACAGTTGAAACACTGGCAATTGCCGAGCAATCGCACCGCATTGCTCAAAATGTTGTATACGCAGCCCTAAACAATCCATCAGTTCGCAGCGATATGTGTTTTCCATAATCATACTCATTTTAGCTGCGCCTCTTAGCGGCCTAATTTCAATATCGCCGCCTTGACGGGCAACGATTTCATATACAGCCGCCAACGGGACGGCAGTCGCATGAAATCCTTCCTTGAGCGGCAACGCAAATTTTTTCCATACATCGGAAACAACTTCTAGATTTTCTGTATTGATGCCGACAAGTTCCGCACTTTCCTGCCATAATTTTTGTTGCGGATAACCAGGCTGAATCCAAAACTGACCTTGTTCGTCCCTCTGTAGAGGTGATACGTCATCAGCCATCAGACAATAGCCACGTCGGTGCAAGGCCGCAGCCATCGTCGATTTTCCCGCACCCGATAATCCCGTAAACAGAACACCTTGCCCATTGATTAGCACCGAACTCCCATGAAGCACTGCCAATCCGCGCTGCATAAGCAGCACTCCCATTATTGTTCCTAGCAAAAACAGCTTTACCATATTCCCATCCGCCTGCCGATAAGGTTGCACTGTAATTCGACTGCCCCCCGAAACCAGATATGCACCGATCCCTTCTACGCAATATATGAATTCTCCCGATTGCGAATAGCAATAACTGCCTGTGTCCGGTATTTCAACCGCAAGTTTATCCGTTACATTTCCGATTTCGATTTTTACGTCTGTAACGCTGTTATCCGTCATGTTCAATTCAGGCAGCATCAATTCTGATTCAATACTGATTCCGTATACGGTGTAACGATATGTTTTACGTCCCGTCTCGTTAGCATAATCCTTCATAGTTGTTCTTCCTTTCTTGCTATTGCCGAACTTCATCTGCATTTTTCATCACATTTATACAATGCTGCCGAAACTTATCCGCTAATCTTAATGCTCAATTCTCGGCCAATACCCATGATTAGATTCACAACTTCATAATAACCATATTGGATTCTTTGTTTCCAGCTATGCAACATGCAAAATCGATATTTTTTATATAAAAAATATGTTTTACTCGGCGGCATAGGACCTAATTTAACCGGATTAAAATCGCTGATTTTCATAAGCTCCATAGCCTGTTGCGCTAATTTATAAGCAACCTTACTATTGCTGGCTTTCCGCTCAATTTTCTCTGGAAGAGTGATACCACAAATCTCGTGTACCAAGAGTAAAGATTGATTCACAATATGACTAACACCGATTTTATCGCTTAATCGGTACAACTCCCGCCAAGAAATTTCGCCTTTCTCCAGTATATAGGCGATGTCCAAGAGCCATTTTAAGCGAAACCATGCATGCCCTGCACCATGAAGAATCAAATGTAAAAACAAGACCTCTTTTTTCACCACTCGGATCATCTGACCCGCAAATATGATTTCTTCGATGCAACCTTCAATTTCTTCCCAGGGTATAACAGCTCCATGGGATCCCAAGCAAATGGTAAGATCAACCATGATTTTGCGCCGTGCATCAAAACATGCGACGCTCTGTGTCTGTTCGATCCATTCTGGCAAAGCGTCATGAATCAAGCAATACTGCTCTTTTTCCGCCTCATACCCCCTCTCCTCCAACACTTGTTTTGCCGCTTCCAGTTCGTCTTGCCTAACTAATATGTCAATGTCATTTGATGTGCGATGCGTTATATTCTGATACAGCATCTGGGCCAGTGGTATTCCTTTGACGACAATTGCACTGATGCCTCTCTCGGCCAAACCTCTAACCAACTCCGTCATTTCCATTGTCATTTGCATCGTTCTAATCTTGTTCATTCGATCGGCCTTCTGCAACTCCGCCACAACAGATACGGGGAACACCGGCAGATAACGTTCTTTGTATCTCCAATAAATCATCGGAAATAACTGATGCCGCATTACTAGCTTAAGAAACAGCGTCCAATCGATTTTTCCATTTGCAATCCCCGCCAATCTCCCTTTAGCATCCGCACTTACCTCCGGCCCTGAACAGATGAGAGCCAGCTCTAATTCTGGTGTTAAAAGCTTTTTTGTTTTCAGCCTCGCACGCGCCATACATACCTTCCTTTATTGAACTACTCACTGCCGAATATTTTTTCTTTCCACAACGCCAATGCTTGTCTTGTTAATTTCAATTGCATCGGCAATATTGCAAATCGTATTGTTTTCAACAGTGCTGTTACTGGCCGCTGCTGAAACATATATACCCGCTGTTCTTTTATTGTTCCCCGCTTCATCCACGCTAATCATGTTATTGACGACTTTACAGTTTCGGCCGTTCAAATCCACACCCAGTCGGGAATTATGCAACACAATCACATTATTATCAACCAAATTATCGCCAGCAAAAATCGATATAGCCGCCTGAAAATTGCGTTTTTGATCGGCTTCCGGATGAGCAGTCATCATATTGTGAATAATCTTTACGCCAGATGTCTGCACTTTGATAGCCCTTTTATAAAACCCGTTAAAATTGCAGTCTTGTATCTTCACATCCGAATGCCAACCATTTTCTCCCGTTATCTGTATACAGTCTCCATCCTCAAATCCGCGTATTTCCTCAAATCTACAATTCATAATTGTCATCGATGCCACATTCCAACTCCAAACTGCTCGATTGGCCCCGACACTGTCGCCCTGAACGCCATTTTCGGGACCGCTGATATCATGAAAATAACAGTCCTGGATTGCAATGTTGCTACCGCCTTTTATTAGGATCGCCCAAGAACCGGATTCTACACTGTCTCCATACGTATTTCTAATCTCACAGTTTTCAATTGTAATTCCATTGGCCTCCAGCATTTTTATTGCATTTTTTCGTTTCATATCTCCGTCAATGATCAGGTTGCGCAATGTTACATTATCCACAGCTATATGGAAAATTTCTTTGCCGACTGTCCTGCTTTTTATGACAGCTCCATCATCTCCGACTAGCTCAGCACCAGCACGCAACATGATTTCATCCACCATATAGGTTCCAGCCGGTATATGTAACCATTTATCGCTGGCTAACGAGTTCACAGCTGTTTGAAATGCCACCGTATCATCAGTTGTCCCATCCCCCTTTGCGCCAAAGCTCTCCATCTCTATCATCGTCTTATGTACATTTTCTTTAGCATTGTTATGCAACATTGGCTGAGAATCCCCTGTTTTTAATGCTATTAAATTAAAGTTGCAACCGCAAAAACTTACAAGCAAAATTAGTAACAATACTATTTTCCCATATCTCATGCGCTTGCAACCTGTAGCTTCGCTGCAGCAAGTGCATCAATTACATATTCTCCTGCGCCTCTTTCAGATATTTTTCGTGCCGGCATTCCGGCAATCGTTATATTCCGCTCAAAAAAAGACTTATTGACGACGGCATTTGCTCCGATTGCAATGCCGTCGGCAATTTTGATCGTACCAAACAGCTTTGCCCCCGGTCCAATGTAGACGTTGTCGCCGATCACTGGAGCCTGTGTAACATTCCCTGCTTGGCTGCCGATATTAACACAGCCATGAATACGACAGTTAGCGCCAACAACCGCCCCACTATTCACAATAACCGTGCCATAATGAACAATTGACAGCCCCGGTCCAAATACATTCAAAGGAATACTCAGACCTAAAAAAATCCCCAGATAATGACGTTTGAATTGAACATATTGATAGTATAATTGCCAAAACAATCCGCTCTTGCAATTTTTCAGGTATTCAGCCTTCCGCAAGAGTCTCTGAAATTTCCAAATTTCATCACCAAACCATCTAGGACTTATGCGCGTCTCTCCCAAAGCAATTCGATCTGCCGTTAAATAAAGTAAATAATCTTGTTTCGTCATTATCATTTTTATCCCCCTCCTTTTGTGCTGACATCCATTCCCTTGACTTTCCCAGCCGTTTTCATTTTCTTGACGCCAGTACCATGAACCACAGAATATACAGTCAGCCATATGATGTACAGATCGAAACTAAACGACTGACGCACCTTGTATTCGTTGTCCAGTTTGACTTTTTCCGCCAGTAGTATTTCATCTCTTCCATTTACCTGTGCCCATCCTGTCAAGCCGGGACGCAGCACATCTACTCCTCTTTCACTACGTTGGCAAACCAATTCTTTCTGACTGGGCAATGCCGGGCGTGGTCCGACAAGACTCATATCGCCCTTGATAATATTGAGCAATTGCGGCAATTCATCGATGCTGTATTTCCGCAGAAATGCGCCGCTTCTGGTAATATGCCGCTGCGCATCCGCCAACTGATCTGTAGCTACTTCCGGAGTTCCAACCCGCATAGTACGAAATTTGTACATGCAAAATAATTTACCCTTACAACCGACGCGCCGTTGCGCAAAAATAACCGGTCCACTTGAATCAAATTTTATGACCAGTGCCGTAATTGTAAGCAATGGAGCCAGTATAACTAAGGCACCGCAAGCCAATAACAAGTCAAATATTCGTTTAGCCTTCATATAAACTGCCTCCTTTATCTAGGCCGTACCCGGTAATTTCGCAGCAGCGATGTTATCGCATAACTACAAAAACAAATGGCCGCTTCAAAAAAATTCAATTCTTCATGCTGGCGGTGTATTTTCCAGACACCCATTGCCGATGTTAGCTTATTGCTTGAACGTGATCCTTTCAGCTTTCGGTATCGTGCTAAATCTTCTGGCAGCCCATAGGCACGATGACCGCATTTCAACAATCGCAACCACAACAGATAATCTTCATTTCTGGCCGACTTAAATTCAAAATCTCCGGTGAGACGGCGATCAATCATAACCGTTCCGCCGCCAATTAGCGTCTGATGCATTTCATCTTCATAGGTAACCTCTTCGACCGCTTCAATTAGATCACCTAACTTTTCTCCCGTTTCTGACATTACCCGATATGACGAGAACGAAATGGCAGCAAGTTGGCTTCGCATAAATTTTATCTGCCTGTCCAATTTTTCCGGCAAAATGGTGTCATCACTATCAAGAAATGAAATATACTGGCCTTTGGCATATTTAAGACCGATATTTCTTGCAGCTGCAGGTCCGCCGTTTTTCTCTGATTCAATCAATATAACGCGTTTGTCACACACACATATTTTCTTAACGATGTCAATCGTGGCATCTGTAGAGCAATCATCGACTATCAACATTTCCCACTTTTGATAAGTCTGGTCCAACACCGATTTGATGGTTTCCGTTATAAATTTTTCCGCATTATATGCTGGCGTAATGATGGAAACTAAATCGGATTGAAAATTCGCGTTGCTATTCATTTCAATCCCTCCTCACTTCACATTTTTAGCCTGACTAAACTGTCGCATTCCTCTCGTCATTGCCTTGCACGCATTTGTAAACGAGATCGACATTTTATATAAGTCGTGTCTTCTAACGGCAAATTGCAAAATCAACAGCCTTGCTAGTCCAGGAGATAATGCCGCAAAAAATGCGCCTTTATCAAAAAAGTATTTTTCATTAAATCCTTTGAACCAAGTTGACGTATCGTGGTAAACGTCCGCAATTTTGCTTGTGTCTGTATAAATAACAAGCCCCCTATCCAAGCACTCCGCAATGAACAGACTGTCCTCTCCGGCGCCATAAGCAGCCCCCCCGCCAAACAAAAGTGAAAAATAAACATTAGCTTTTAAGACCGCTTCTCGTCTGAACGCAATGTTAAACGTGCCGTATTTTAGACAATTATAAAATCTTACTCGACAATTTTTTTTGATTTTTATATTATCACGCTCCTTGTTAGCACTTGGCACATTAAACATGATCATATCCGCCTTTGGGTTTCGCTGAAAGGCAGCGCGGACGATTTCTTCATAATCATCAAGATACACCACATCATCATCTGCCATTACACAGATATCCGCCGTCGATCTCATCAACGCATTATTTCTACTTTTCCCTACACCCCGCTCAGCAAATGAATACATCTTAATGCAGGTATCCTTGTATCGCTCTTCCTGATAAGAATGTCCATCGCACTGGTTGATGATGATCGCATCTGTTTTAATATTCATTTTCTTTGCCAACGCCAAATTTTTTTGATGCATCGTTGCAACCAATACCTCAATCTTCATATTCACGCCTCCGCCTTCCCATCATCAGGCAAACTGCTCGCATTGCGCTTTATCTTCAGTAACTTCGTTAAACATTTTCACCATTTTTTCCGCCTGAACTTCTCGTGAAAACTGATTTACCGCATTCGAGATAGATTCCGGCGCCGTTAGCTTTGCAATCGATTCGATATATTGAATCATTTCAGGCACTGAATATAGCAGCTTGCCCTTTTGGGTAATATCTAAAATCCTTCCCATTTCCGAGTCAGCGCGTGCAATGCAAATGAGAGGCGGACGCAATGGCAGTAAAGTAAATAACTTTCCAGTTAGCGTCCCTTTTGACCACGGATCATCCATACACAAATCTTCAAAGATTACATTTGCCATCGCATGCTGAGCTTCGTGGTACACTGTCTGATAATCACATGAGGAAAGCATTACGACCCGATGATCAACGTGTATTTTTTTCCCAAATTCGTTAATCTCAATTTCTATATTGCTCGGCCCAAGCGACCGAATGACCAATGCAATATTCCCGACTTCCTTTAAAACCATCATCAACAATTTTACGCTATCAATCTGATGTTCATAAAAACGACCGGCATAATAAAGATATGGCATCTGCGGAATTTCTCGTATCGGAAGGTATTCTTTACAATCCTGCGGCCATTCGCCATGATCCCAGCCATTGTATATCACGTCGCACCGCTTGCCGTGCACGGAACTTAACAGACCTGCCAAAGACTCACTAACCGTTGTCAAGCGACTCGCCGTCGCCAACAACTTCCTCTCAATCCGTACATCGATAAATTGTGCAAACCGGCTTCGCGCCACAGGATGCAGCGCCGCTAAATCTCGGTAATCCGCAATCCATGGAACATTATAGAAGTTGGCGAAGTTTCGACCCAACCACAGCGCTGTCGCCGGATCAAATGTGGCTACTATCAAATCTATCTTTGGCAGCATCTGTTTTATCTCGTGACGCCTCTTCCATACATCTTTATACCAGGTGAACAAATATCTGTCGATCGCCTTTAAGCGAAAATTCAATTTTCTCAGTACGGCATGCGCCAAACGAGGCCAACCTTTAATTCCATTCGCCGCTTTTGAAATTTTACTGTGATCAATCTTTTCATTTATTTGAAAGTGATGACCTAGGCGTATAACCCGCTCTTCCGGTATTTCTTGCGGCAGCGAACCTTCACTGTTAGTCGTGATAACCCAAGGCGTCCAACCATTTTTCTCAAAATGATTTACCATATAACCGTAGCGCCTTGCAGCAATATTGTTGATCGGCGGAAAGTGATAGCTAATTATTAGTACATTTTTCATAACTCTTGCTCCCCTGTCTCGCTTCTAATTATTCCTGCTGCGGATACAATGCCCATCACTATTGCAAACCAATAGATGATGTTGTCATAGGCCCGTGCGAGAAACATATTCATGCCCCAAAAAACCATCATATACAACGCATACTTTGCCAACACCTCATTGCTCCGCGCCTGACGTATAGCCTGCAACAATCCCGCCGCATACGCAATTAATAAGGCGGCAAATCCAATTGCACCATACTCTTCTAAAATCGAGATAACAGAATGCGTATAATTTCCAGCCCGGCCTTCCTTTATCTCAAATCGATAAGCCCCCAAGAAATCAGATCGGATCAAAGCATCTGTATTTCTTTTCGCTAATGATTGCCTCGCTACATAAGACTCATCTTTTTCAGGCTCAATAACCACGCCCACCATTAGCTTAACCATCGGATTTGCCTCCAGATCCAAGACATCCGTTTTAGCAATAAGATTAGCTGAAAAAATTCCGCAGACCATCGTCATCAGTATGGTAGCCATAATAATTTCATTTTTGCTAAATTTCATCCGAGCAATTTTCACTAGCATTATTGCTGCAACAAAAAACAATAAGCTGGCCCTAGATCCTACGATATATAAAATATATACCGCCACACCGAAAATCATCACGCGTACAAGCAAAGAGCGATATAAGCACAACAACAACAATGTTAAGCAAACGTAACTGTCACCGATTGCCTGATAACCAACGTCAAACTCGGCTTCGCCGCTGTCACGTAAAAACTTGACCAAATGCCGTAATGAAAGCGACAAAACCCCTCCGCTTTCGCCGACCAATGACATTCCGTATATCGACAACGCGACATAGAGAACAGTGAGAAAAGCCCATAACCTTGCAATATTTTTTTTGTTGGCACAGATGATTTGCCATAATTGAGGTTGTCGAAAAAACAAAAACAGTATGAACGGATACACTGATCCAAAAAAAGTGTACCGTATAGCCGAAAATGTATTTACGCTCAATTCCAATTCAGAATATCCAAGCATGGAATAAAAAAATATATATCCATACAACAGTAAAAACGGCACTTCTGATCGGATGAACATACCATGGGCCTTAATACATATGATTACAATGGGAATGATGCAGAACAGACTTTGAGGAATCGACGGCATAACCCCCACTTTACCTAGAATATGTAGCGCCGGACTTAATCCGAAAATATACATAGCGAAAAACAACATCACCCGTTCTTGAAGCGATAGATTTGCACCTTCCATTAAAGCACCTCATTGTCAAACAAACTTTTATATACTGCAAGCTGCGTCTTTATTGACAGCCGGTCATTGTGCCATAATAAAACGAAGTCCCCATTATATTTCCTGACCGTTTCTTTCAGTTTGCTCATTTCATACTTTGCCTGTGCACAAGACAGCCCCATGTATTGTTTGTCCAGCGCGCTGCATTCCATGACCAACAGAGGCCGCTCACGAAGAGCGAGCATCCTGCGTTTTTTTAGATTGAATACCGGATATTCAAAACAGATGCCGCAACGAAAACCAATATGGTCAGCGTAGGATACTGAAGTATCATATGCCAGTCCAGCATCCTCATAATGCTGCCAGGTATCCGGCGACCATCGTAAATAATGCTGCCGTCCGCCGATCCTTCCCAGTTCTATGCCGACTCCCGCACAAGCTTGTTTCAAATACGCACACTCTTTTTTGATCTGCGTGCCATCTTGAAACGATTCATAGCTCGGATGAAGACCGATTTCATGTCCCCTCTCGCTAATCCGTTTCATCAAGGCTTGCATCAACGGATGGTTCAGAGGATAAAACGTATCATAACTGGCATGAGAATGACTTGTCATGAAATAAAAACAACTTTTTATCTCATTCGCTTCACTAATGTCCATAATCGTATCAAATGTGTAATTTTCATCAGCCAGATAATTCCCTTTTCTCACTTGGTACGTACGAGCTAAACGCCTTATAGCCATTCCCGGATCTTGGCGTTTCAAGACATCAGCCACTATGCTGCGTCCTGTCTGCGCCAAAGTTCGGAACGCATAAGAAAATGGAAAATCAACATCATGCGTCGCAACCATTTTGAACCGCCGGTTCTTCCGCTGCAAAGTCGGCCATATTTTTTTTATACACCACCACAGAATTTCCAAATATTCATTAATGATCGGCCTCGCCAAAAAACCTTCCTGAAAAGCCAATGACGATTTTGCCGCAAATCGGTGGTGTTCATCATAGTCTTGCCTGACCACTTCTTCATAACGAGTCAGCATTAAAAATGCTGCGCCGAAAACATCAATACCAAGTTGAATTTTCTCTTTCGACTCCATTACATAGCCATCGTGCCGCAATCGGTATCCGAAAATGACTGGCAACGTATCATCCACTACCAACTCCGCTATTTCTGGCTGCATAATTTCCCATTGCTCTAAAGGTTGCATGGGCAACGATAAATCCGTCATCCACTGCGTCGCAGGTGTCTGAAAAAAAACATCCGCTAAACGTATTTCCTTCTCCGCATCCTGTGAGCATGCAATAACAATGTCCGTTCTGTCTTCAATAGCGACTCGATAAGAGATTCCCCAAAACTCTCGAAATATGACATCATATATGTAAGCCCGTTCTTCGGGATAAGAAGCGTCACAACGGATGATCAACATGGCTTTCCCACCTCGGCATTTCACTTTTTCTCGTACGATCAGACGCTAATGACATTTGTCGATCCACCACGTATTTTTTGGATAACCGTTTTGCAGGCTGCATATAGGTTCATATTCAAACCCAATAAAATCAGATACCCCTTGCAGTGCAACGGCAGTTCTTTGTTCAACAGCCCCGCTGGCAGATACTCGCGTAAGCAGTCCTGTATTTCCTTAACGCAGACGTTGCTGTTGATGGAATCCGCTTTTTTCAAGTCATAGCATAGCATCAGGCTAATCTTGATAAAGTCGGCTGCATACGGAGCTGCTAACTGCGGATAATTCACTTTAATAAAACGCGCCCGCTCCCTTACCGCACAAAAGAAGTCATATCGCTTACTGATATTTAACGTTCCCGTAATGCCGTTCAAATGTCGCAGATAATAATATTGTATTTTTCTGACTTTTACGATGCGTTTTGCACACGCTAATAATTTAGGCACCGTATACCAATCTTCGTAAGTCTGCCCTTCTGGATATATAATGCCGTCAAACAGTTCTGCCTTGTACAGTTTGTCTCCTGATAAATTGGTGATCTTTATATTGTTCAGCAGTTCCAGTAGCGCTTCCTCACGGCTGTATACCTGTATTCCACCGTCACAATTGCTGTTCTCCGGCTCCGCACATTGTATTGAATCAGTTAACTTGACATTGCGATGGGTGCAATGGGCAATATCTGCATCATATTCGCGCATTGCTTCATGCAACGTCAAATACATGTCCGGCTCGACCCAGTCATCACCATCGACAAAACCAATATAGCGTCCGCATGCCATATCAACACCGACATTTCTTGCCGAACTCACGCCCCGATTTTCCTTGTGTATTACTCTGACTCTAGGATCTTTTCTTGCATATTCATCACAAATATCTCCACTATTATCCGGTGATCCGTCGTCAACCAGAATGATTTCAATATTAGTAAAGCTTTGCGCCAATATTGATTCAATGCACTTTCGCACATGCGCTTCTACTTTATATATGGGAACGATAACACTAATATCCGGATTCACGTTCACCACTCCTTTCTGCATCTTTTGTCTGTTTTGAAAGTGCTTTAACTTTACCGTACACATACTTGAATGCATCCGTTTTAAAAAAACAGATGCTGAACAGGAGATTAGGAATTAGCATGCAGCAAAAAAACTTTCCGAAAAAACCAGCCACGGTATCGTCAGGAAAATATGCACAAGCCTTCTCTGTTATAAACAATGCGCCAGTCAACGCTATTGTATAGATGCCATATTGAATATAGTGATGCCATACCGATTTTTTAAAGCCATATTTGAATAATACATATGGTTCAATCCAAAAACAGCTCAGCATCATTCCTGTGAATGTTCCCACTAAGACGCCAATAATCCCAAACATTTTTCCTAATATAATGGATGCTGTTACATTGATTAATGACTCCACCAGACCTTTATACCGATCATTCCAAAACAGCCCCAGAGAATCCTTGAACATAATTACCACAGCTCGCATGCTCAGCAGATAATAATTAAGCAAAATCATTCCTAGAATACTTCCGTCTAACACGTATTCTTTGCCCAGCCACAGCGTAATGAATGGACTGAGCAGCAAACAAAGTGCGATCAAGCAAACGCCGTTAACCCAAAAATTCACCAGAAAACTGGCTTCAAATACCTGATGCGATTTCCCCTGACTTTCCATCGCATTCAAATGTCCAATGCTGGCGCTTAGCGAAGAATTCAGCACGCCAGCAAACTGCGTGACGATTCCCAAAATCATTGTATAATTCGCATAGATTCCGACCCAATAAATTCCGGAAAACATCGTAATTAAAATATTATCCGTATAATAGAGAACCGTGGTGGCAACCTTATGCATCGACATAGCGCGGATATTTTTGTATATAACCGCCTTATCTAAGACGCCGCTAGCTTTACCAATAAACGGATAAACCCGCTCAACATATTTAGTCACCAGATAACTATTGAAAAAAGTACAGCTAATTTGTACGCATAAATATAAAATAAAATCATGCGTCATATACAAGATCAGTATTTGCAAACTGTTTTGAAGCAGATTAAAGCAGATTGCATACTTGGTTATGACATATCGCTTTTGCTCAGCAATTAACAGTATGCTGTTATGCGCAAAAAAGTAAGTTATTACTGAATTCACCAAGAACAGCAGATAAACCAACTGCAAATTGACGATGTTCGCTTGATCTTTTATCAAGCTCTCCAGCAGCGGCAGTATGCCAAGCCCCACCACCGCGACGGTTATACCGACCCGGCGATAAATTGTAGCGAGTAGTGCAATCAGCGCAGAAATCTTTGCCTTGTCGTTTTCTGCCACCGGCTTATATAGGTTGTACAGAATCGCATTGCCGACCCCCATCTCAGCCAACGCCAATAGCGAAAGGATATTTGCGAACAAACCGTTTACTCCTAAATAAATCACGCCCAATTGATGGATAAATACGGTTCGTCCAGCGAACCCGATCGCCATGTTCAGCGCTTGAGCGCCGAAGCCATAGGCCATGTTGCGCATAGAATTTCCGGTTCGCGTATCTTTCATAGCCAGCCAATCACAGTCCCCTTTACCCGTCTGTACTTCACCCTTTCAGCATTGATATGGCCAGCTCGCGCAACGATTGACATACTCTGAATCTACGACTGTTCTTGCTGATGGCAAAGTATGGTCTTTGCACCGCGCCGAATTGCCGAAACGAGTTTTCAACCCCTTCAATCATGCTGCCTTCAAAATCAAATTTTGCGGTTTTATCGCTGACAAACCGGATTGCCTCGCGAACCAATAAACTGGCAGCACCACTATTTCGATACTCGGAATCAATTGTACTAATTAAATTGTAGGCACTATTTGAGTCCCATATTATGAACAGCGCTGCATGCAAATGATTGTCCGCATCCACCGCATAAATCGTCTTTCCGGCATTGTTTTGGTAGCAGGCTTGATACATCCTTTCGAACACTTCGCGCGAGTAGCTGATTGTCTCACCTTGCTTCGCTAAGGTCATCTTATGATTTTCATAAAATGCATCGGCACCCAAGTCAAACTTTACGCTGACCAGGCTTTCCGCCCGTTTGATATTCTTACGTTTCGCATGCTCAAAGTTGGCAAAAACGGCTTCTAAATCTGATAAGTCATCAATTACATATGTATATTTTGTGGTCTGCTTATAGCCACGCCAGTAAAACGGCAACCAGTTGGTAATAGAATAGTGAAACTGTTGCCAAAAAAAATCGACGGAAGGAAATCGGTTAATTAATTCATCTATAAGCTCTTTTTCATAGGGCAACCGCTTCGCATATTTTTGTCCGTCCGGATATTTTAGCCAAATTCCCAGCGTTTGCGTTAACGTCGGCATATACACCCACTGCATGCCGTACTTTTTCCGTACGTTATACGGCCAGCTAGCAACCACTTCGCCGCCTTTCTCAACTAACAAAACCTCCCAGCCCTCCATGCCACAGACCGCATCCAACCACCAGCTCTGTGAAAAAATCGGTATGCTTGGATTTTTTTCGCAAAGCATCCTGTATTTATCTTTCATTTGAATCAAGCTCACCTCAATTTTCGTTTATGTACTTTTCAAATGCAGTAAAATGCTTGTGCGAATCAGCTACTTGCCGGGTGACATCCTGCGCATTTTCAGTAAAATCGACAATCATTTCTTGCGGTATAATGTCTCCCACTTCACTGAGCAATGAATAGTTGCCGGCAAACTTCATATCCTCAAGAACATGTTTCATCTTTTCATCATAAATGATCGGGTAAGTCGGTTTTTTCAGTACCATCCCCAAAATCATTGCATGGAATCGTGTCGCAATGATATATTCCATGCTTGCCAAACTCTGTAAGACCGCATCTAAATCGCCGCGATAATAATGACTAAAACTCTGCTTGCGCAACGTCGGAGAAATCAACTCCACAATCCTCTCGATTGCTTCTTCATCGCCTTCTGCCTTGCAAAATGAATAAAAATAAATATCATATCCCTTCCTGATAAACACTTCCGCAATTTCAGCCATCTTAGCATCATATTGCTTCGCATATTGCACAATCTCTTTGCGTGCCGGCAACTCCAGATTAATAACTGAAATCCCGACAGCTTTTATAACTTCAGGCTGCGGTAGTCCGGCAATGCCAAATACGATGTCGCTGCCGTGCCTGGTATTTTTCATTTCCTTAAACAACTGATAGGAATACTCATCTCTAAAACAAACATCAGTGTAGTTTTGAAATAACCTCCGATAGCTGGACAAATATTCTTTGCTTTCAAACGGACCAAAATTGCAGCCCATGACAAAATTCGGTTTTCCTTCAATTAATTGCGCATATCTATTCTGTAGTGCATTGCGCCAGAAATTGCCTTGTATAAATATCGATCCGCCAATATATACATAGGCATCCAGTTTGAATAATTTTCCCAGCAACTGATCATCATTAACGTTGTTAATCCCTAACATTCTTAGCACGCGCAACATGCGTCTGGGCCATAGATAATCATAGCAGCGTAGATTTCTACAACCTTTAAAGACAGCTTTCGTATCTTTGTCGGCAAACAAATAAAAGGTTATATCCGGATATCGTTCGCACAAAATTTTAATAAACAAATCATCGCCTAAGTTGACCTTGGTATACGCAAAAATCCGTACTCGTTTTTTCTTCCTATCCATCCCTATCGCTCCATCTATCCTTTAGTTTTCGAATCAGCATCCAATTCTTCGCATTTTACCAACCCCTGTTCCCGCTTGCACTTCAAGTAAAAATCCCCTCTATTCGCACACTCCTGATAGCGCTCCATATCTCTTACCCCAACGACCTTCGCCGGATTTCCGCCTACTATACTACCTGGCGGACAAGACTTAGTAACAACCGCACCCGTTGCAACAATGCTTCCCTCACCAATTGTCACTCCCGGCATAATGATTGCCCGCATACCAATCCATACGCATCGTTCGATCGTCACCGGACGCAATAGCTCTACCTCATCATACGGAATCATACGAGCGCTCTTGTAATTATGTAGCGACGTAAGAATTAGAACTTCCGGCGCAACAATAGAATGAGCCTCGATGTTCAAGCCTCCACGGCCGCTCAAATAAACATCCGGTCCAATATAAACCGATTCTCCAATTCTTACTCTTTCCGGATAATCGATTTTCACTGTCATATCGCATTCTACCAATGCCCCTAATGCTTGAAGTCGTTTGAAAAGCTTGCGTTGCCGATATCTGCGCATGTACATTTTAAACACGGCCAGCACCACACTTTATTCTTAATACTCTCTCAGTGATTTCTATCTGTTCCTCTTTGCTCAGTAAAAAATAGTAAGCAGCCACCAAATAAGCAGCCGATACCAACATGCCTATTCCGATCAAGCGATACCAAGATGCAATTTCCACGATACTGGCTACATACCAACATCCGCCGCCTACTAAAGCAGCAGCTAACAAGATCGGCGCAACTTCCCTCAAAAAAACACCGCGCTTTTGATTTAGAATATGTGCAGCATATAACGGCGTAAACAGTAAATTCTTCAACGTAAGAACGATCGCTCCGGCTGCGGCAACACCATAGATCCCCCAGCCGGCCACCCCAGCTAAAAATATCGCCAAACAAAGGTTAATCGCGCCAGCCATGATTTGAACGCAACCCGGCACACGGACATTTTTAGTTGCAGTTGAAATGTTATGTAGCGGCAGATACGCAAGGTTCAAAGCCAAATGAAACGTCATGAGCGACATCAAGCTTGCCAGATCAGTGTATTCTGTACCAAGCCACAAAGTTAGAATTGATGAAGACAAGCCGCAAACCATGCCAACCGGCAATGCCATCAACAAGCCGAGAAATTTGACGGCCCTCCTGGTATATGCAATTAGACCCGAAATATCATCGGCTACATAGCAATATAAAATCGTCGGCCCGAACACTCCAGCAACCGTTGTAGCAAGACCTCGTAAAAGCGTCGACCACTGCATCACCGCAGCATACCGGCCGACAGATTCTGAATCAAACATTTTGTTGATTACCAGCAAATCAATGCCCAGGAACAATATCGAACCCAGCATGCTAATTGCCACCCAACTTCCCATGGAGAAAAGTTCTCGTAGTTGGCTAATCCGAAACCATGAAAAAGAAATTTGCAAATCCGGGACCAATTTCCGCCACAACTGTATCGCTCCGCCAAAGGAAACGCAGGCTGCAGCCGCAATTCCGGCGCCTACTTGCCAAATAGCCGGTTGCAGAAGATTAAAGAGAATAACGACTAATCCAATGCGAATGAGAATTTCTGCCGCTGACAACAGGTTTCTTAACTCAAACCGATTCCGACAATAAGTCGCCACCTCGAACGGCGTCTTAATCGTATTTAACAGAAATGCAGCTATCGCAAACGTGAAAATCCAACGTGCCTGTATTTCCAATCCAGCTGGAACACTGATGAGTGTTTGCGGCTGCATCACTACAAACAATCCGGGGAATATCAGCACAACGACCAACCCCAGACTACCGTAAAGCGAAGTATTGAATATTATATTAGCTTTTTGTTGATCGCCTTGTTCAAGAGCAATCGTCAAATACCGGCCAACTGCCGCATTTACCGTCAACGTCGCTACGCTCATATATCCGGTTACCGTCGTAATCAGCGAAATCATGCCATAGCCGGAAATCCCCAACCGGCTGATTAAATATGGCGCAAACCAAATTCCTATGCAAATTGTCAGTGCAAAATATGCAATGCTTGAAATCAAGTTCAAGCTGAATTTCCCCTGGCGCTTGACCGGACTGTTCACTCAATGTCCTCCAGCGAAACCAATTCTCTAATTTTTTTCACTGTAGTCAACTGATCTCGTTCCGTAAGGTATGGGCTCATCGGCAAACTCATTACCTTCTTTGCGATAGTCTCCGCAATTGGATATGCCCCCTCCCCCTGATTCAAATAGGCAAATACCGGTTGCAAGTGAAGTGGAATCGGATAATGCACAGCAGTAGGAATTCCTGCGGTCTGCAACCGTTCTTGCAATTCCTCTCGGTTATCAACAAGCACCGTATACTGCGCATATACGCTGCTGCAATCCGCTTCAATATGAGGCGTCACAACAAGATCATGCAACAGCTCAGTATAATTTTGAGCAATTTTAGCTCTTCTCTCAATCTCATCTTCAAACACTTCCAATTTGGCAAGCAGTATGGCCGCTTGCAGCGTATCCATTCGACCATTTACGCCTATAAGGGAATGGTGATAGCGGCGTTCCTGCCCATGCAGACGAATTTGCTTCATCCTCTGAGCAATCGCATCATCATTTGTAAAACAGGCACCGCCATCTCCATAACACCCTAACGGCTTAGACGGAAAAAAGCTGGTACAGCCGATTGTTGAAATACCACAAGACTTCTGCCCCCGATATATTGCACCAAAGCTTTGCGCGCCATCTTCGATGACAGGGAGAGAGTACCCTGCAGCAATCTGATTAATCGCCGCCAGATCCGCGCACTGTCCATACAGGCTAACGGGCATAATCGCTTTCGTCAGTGGAGTGATTGCCTCTTCAAGCAACGCTGGATTCATATTGTATGTCTTTGGATCAATGTCAACAAACACCGGTTTTGCGCCCAGTAGAGCAATCATTTCCGCTGTAGCAATAAAGGTAAACGGCGTTGTAATCACTTCATCACCCATACCAATTCCCAACGCCATCATCGCAATTAACAGCGCATCTGTTCCATTCGCTACAGTTACAGCATGTTTTACGCCTACATAATTGGCCAGTTTTTCTTCCAACTCTCTTACTTCCGGCCCCATTATATATTGGCCATGCGTCAAAACCTTCTGAATTCGCTCATAAATGTCTTCTCGTATTCGCTCTTGCTGTGCTTGCAAGTCAATAAAAGGAATCATCACAGCCACCTTCTCTTACCTTTATTTGTTGCCTATATATGTTTTGCACCGTTCGCATTTTAGACAAGGTGCCGCTGTCTCTTTACCGACAATGACATCTCCACAGGCACAGGCCCATCCATGTACTTCTGCCGGATTCCCATATACAACGGCATAGTCCGGCACATCTTTCGTCACCACCGCACCAGCACCGACAAATGCATTTCTGCCGACCGTTGTCCCACAGATTATCGTTGCATTAGCCCCAATACTGGCCCCTTGCCGTATGCGTGTTTCTAAATAATCGTCTGAAGTGTTTCGTGGATAGGCGCAGCGCGGCGTTTTAACATTGGTAAACACCATGCTTGGACCGCAAAAAACATCATCTTCTAAGATTACACCTTCATACACGCTGACATTGTTTTGTATCTTCACGTTATTGCCGACCGTTACATTGCCGGCAATGAATACATTTTGTCCAATTCGGCATTTTTTGCCTATTTTCACATCGCTAGAAATATGACAAAAATGCCAAATTTGTGTTCCTTCACCAATTTCCGTCGGTTCATCAATATAGGACGATTCATGCGCAAACCAATTTTTATCCCGAGTCATGCTTATGCCGCCTTTCTTATCGAGAGATTCCAATTGTAAATTCTTCCTGCAACGGGATTTTTATTTCTTTTTTATACTTTACTGAATGATAAATCGCCAATATGATCTCCAACGCTTTACGCCCTTCCTCACCATTTATAGCTGGCTCCCGATCAGAAATGACTGCATCCATAAAATCGGCAATCAAATCCGCATGCCCAAAACCGTACACATTGGGCGGCTCCGCTCCTTGATTTGCTAGCACTGCAGCCTCATCTTCATCGGCAAAGCGCCAGGCTTCGACTTTATTGACGGCAATGCCTCCTAAGACCACCGTGCCGTCAGAACCGAATATGTTGAGCGTCTCTTCTAAATTGGTCGGAAAAACAGTCGTGGTTGCTTCGATGAGTCCTAACGCACCGCTCTTAAACTTTAAAACAGCCGTTGCAACATCTTCCCCCTCTATTTTTCTGAGATTGGTGGCCGCATAAGCAAATACGGATTCCACCTCACCCATCATCCATTGCAATAAGTCAATATTATGAATGGATTGGTTCATAAGGCAACCGCCGTCGTTTGCCCACGTTCCGCGCCAAGGCGCCTGTGAATAATACTGGTCATTCCTGTTCCAACGTACAACTGCTGAACCATGCGTCAACTTTCCGAATTTTCCTTGCTCGTAAACTTGGCGGAGTCGTGTAATCGTTTTATTGAAGCGATTTTGATGCGCAACGCCCACCTTGACTCCAGCTCGTTTGGCAGCCTTGATCACACTGTCAGCCTCAACCAACGACATGGCCATTGGCTTTTCAATGATGACATGCTTGCCAGATCGTATCGCATCCAAGGCGATTTGCGCATGCAGTCCGCTTGGTGTGCAAACATTAACAACCTGAATTTTCGGTTCTTTCAACATCTCTTTGTAATCCAGATACCCCTGACACTGATATTTCCCCACGGCAGCTTGAAGAGCTCGCTTATCAATATCAGCCGCTGCAATTAAATCCGCACCCGGCAAAGCTTTGATTGATTCAAAATGATTCTTTGAAATACGGCCGCAGCCAATCAGTCCAAATCCTATTTCCCCCATACCGTCCTCCTATATTTTTGAAATTTTTTCTTTATAGGCCGCATCCACTGACTTACATGCGTTACGGGCATCAACAATCAGTCGGGCATGCATTGCTATGAAATTGTAATCAATACCGCTATGCTCTGTCGTTATTAAGACGCAATCAGCTTGCGTTAACACTGCTTTGTCCAGCGAAACACTATCCATCTCCCAGGTATATGGAGCATGCACCAACAACTTAGGTATAAAAGGATCGTAGTATGTCACATCCACCTTTTCCTTCAGCAGCAGATCCATAACCTTGATAGCAGGCGACTCGCGATAATCATCAATATCCTTCTTATAAGCTACACCTATCAATAAAACTTTCGCTCCATTTAACGCCTTTTTTTCTTTACTGAGGACTTGGCTCACTTTACTGACCACGTGGTATGACGCCTGTATATTTATTTCACCGGCCAGTTCGATGAATCGCGTGTGAAAATCATATTCTCGTGCTTTCCATGTCAGATAAAACGGATCAATCGGAATACAATGCCCGCCCACACCCGGCCCTGGATAAAAAGTTTGAATACCGAATGGCTTGGTCGCTGCAGCATCGACTACATCCCATACATCAATACCCATTCTGTCGCACAACAACATCATTTCATTCACTAATGCAATATTTACCGCTCGGTAGGTATTCTCAAAGACTTTTGTCATCTCTGCAATTGCCGTTGATGCGACCGGAACCACATTGCTGATTGTCTGTTCATAAAAAGAAGTAGCAACATGCAAGCAGTTAGTCGTTATGCCGCCCACCACTTTTGAAGTATTCTGCGTAGTAAAGCGCAAATTCCCCGGATCAACTCGTTCTGGCGAAAAGGCAAGGAAAAAATCCATGCCGACTTCCCAACCGCTCGCCGCCAATCGCGGCAAAATAATTTCTTCAGTAGTACCTGGATATGTCGTACTCTCCAAAGTGACCAGCTGTCCTTGCTTCCAATATTTCGCTATCTCATTTGTAACATTGATAATGTAGGAAACATCAGGGTCACGCGTAATCGTAAGCGGCGTCGGAACACAGATTACTACCACATCTACGCTAGCCAACTGAGCAAAATCGGTTGTCGCCGTCATTTTTTTTTCATCGATTATTCTTTTCAGATCCTCATCCTTAACGTCTTTAATGTAGTTGTTTCCATTGTTTACTTGTGCGACGCGTTTTTCATTTCGATCAAAGCCGATGACCGTAAAGCCTACTTTTGCTTTTTCAACGGCTAACGGCAAACCGACGTAGCCCAAACCTACAACACCTACGATTGCCTCTTTATTCACTATTTTTTTTTGTAAAGTCTTAAGATACGCCTTTGATTTCACGATATTTTCCATTTGATTCACGTTGCTTCTCCTCTACTGTCTTGAGCGAATTTTTACCCGATTCTTCATTGGCAGTCCAGCGATATGAGGGCACTAATTTTGTTACCGCATCAATGATCGTCTGTTTATCCATGCTATTTTTCAATTCCGCCAATACGCCCATCAATTTCTTCGCTTCAATCTCTTTTAAGTTTGCGACAAATATTTTTTTATGTTTACTAGCCTTCGTTCCCTCATCCTCAGTAAGCAACTCTTCAAACATTTTTTCGCCTGGCCGCAATCCGGTAAACTTGATCTCAATATCGGCATACGGAGTAAGCCCAGACAGTTTGATTAAATCACAGGCCATATCAACAATTTTGATCGGCTCACCCATATCGAGCACAAACACTTCTCCACCGTTTGCCATCGCACCAGCCTGTAGAACCAACTGACTTGCCTCCGGAATCGTCATAAAATACCTACAAACATCCGGATGCGTAATTGTAACCGGCCCCCCTTTGGCAATCTGTCTTTTGAATAGCGGCACGACGCTACCGCGACTGCCCAGTACATTGCCAAAACGTACTGCCACGAATTTAGTCGCACTCATCTGATTCATATCTTGAATAATTAATTCCGCAATTCGTTTCGTCGCCCCCATCACACTGGTAGGATTGATAGCTTTATCCGTCGAAATCATAACGAAAATTTCTGCACCAAATTTATCTGCCGCCTCCGCTACCGTTTTCGTGCCAAAGATATTATTGCGAACCGCCTCTACCGGCTGCGCTTCCATGAGCGGCACATGTTTATGGGCCGCTGCATGAAAGATAACTTGCGGCTTATATTCATCAAACACCTCATTGAGCCTTGCTGCATCCCGAACATCCGCAATAACTGTTTTGAGCAGAAGTTCCGGTTTTTTTTCACACAACTCCGTGTGAATTTCATAAATACTGTTTTCCCCTTTTCCAAGCAGCATCAAACTAGCTGGAGCCATCTTGGCAATTTGCCGACAAAGCTCCGATCCGATTGAACCGCCAGCACCCGTAACCAATACCCGTTTTCCTTTTAGCACCTGGGAAATTTGCAGTAAATCTAATTTCACCGGATCACGCCGCAGTAAATCTTCCAGATCAACTTCACGCAATTGCTGTGCACTCTCTGCCCCTTCAATGAGTTCATAAATTCCCGGGATGGTTTTGACCAAACACAGCTTACTCTTACACGCCAGAATGATGTCACGAATCACGTCGCTCGGGGCTGATGGCATTGCAATAATGACCTCTTCCACATTATGTTGTTTAATAATTTCCGTCAAAGCAAATCGATTCCCCAACACCTTTACGCCAGCCAACACCTGATTCAATTTATATGTGGAATCATCCACAAAGCCGATCACTTTTTTCTCCTCATATTGTCTCAGTTGGATTTCCTTGGCAATCATAACTCCCGTATCGCCTGCTCCAATAATCAGCACTCTGGTCGGCAAGCCAATCTTACTATCCTTGTGCAGAACAAAGCGATATACCATGCGGATAGCCAGACGGTTGGCACAGATAAATCCCAATGTGAACAGCCAACTTATGATTGGCAGGCTGCGCGGCAAAACTACACTACCCGCGATCATACCCAGCCCGAGCATTAGCGAACTTGTTGTTACTGAAACAACGATCCTCATCAATTCACTGACTCCAGCATAGCGCCATAAGCGGTTATACAAACCAAATAAATGGAATGTCAATAAACTGACCACAATTATAGTCGGTTCAGCATTGAATAAATTCATATAAAACGGACTGTCCATTACCCCATCCAGCCTGCAAAGCAATGCAAAAAACGAAGCTATTACAACACTTGCTGCATCATTCAGCATTAGAAAAAAAGCCAAGATCTTGCGTCGCATAGTTACCCTCTCCTTTTCGCACACCCTCTGTTATCTCACTATTGTCCACAATTTTCCTGCTTTAGTTCCTCAACATGATAAATAAAATCCTGTTCATTTTTCACATCGTTCAACACCGCACCAATAATGTTTGCCCGTGCGCCTTTCAGTAACTCTACCGCTTTTTGGGCTACCGTTGTCCGTATGCCATGCGCATCTAACACCATCACTACTCCATCTACTTTCGAAGCTAGTATGCAAGCATCCGAGATTACTTTATGCGCTGAAAATGTCAGCGGCGAACTGTTTATCACTACAAAATCGGCCGTTTCTCTCAATTGCCTGATTATTTTCTTTGTCATTTCATCTGACAATAGGCTTACTGGATTACCTTGATACTTTTCCCCGTTAGTCAACAATTTCAGATTGTAAATTCCCGACGGGCGCAAAACAGCTGTCAATTCTTTTTCGCCATGTATGGCTGCAACAAGTTCACCGGCTTGCAGACCAAAACCAAAAATCTTATGTATAACCGGTTGGCGTAAATCCGCATCAACGAGTACGACACTCCTGCCGCTTCGGGCCAAAAACGCAGCCATGTTTGCAGCAACAATGGCAGCTCCTTCGCCATCACCAATCCCTGTTACTAAAAT
Organism: Azotosporobacter soli; assembly: GCF_030542965.1. Taxonomy (NCBI): domain Bacteria; kingdom Bacillati; phylum Bacillota; class Negativicutes; order Selenomonadales; family Sporomusaceae; genus Azotosporobacter; species Azotosporobacter soli. The sequence continues at coordinate 34,774 of NZ_JAUAOA010000016.1, read as the reverse complement.
CGTTTTACACGCCCCGTCTTCTTGCACCTCTAAAATGCAATTCTTAAGCGCCCAAAACGCCTCCCCCAACGGTGACTGTTCACGATCATTAACCATATATCTTTTTGCTACAGTCACATTTGCCGCCTCCTCGTCTTTTTCGTCGTAAGCTTCTTCAAAAGTCTGCGCCATAAAGATTCTTTCTTGTTTTCTTGACTTGGAATACTTCCAATAACACGCAGCCCCAAATGTCTTTGCACATCTTCGGGATTATCAATTGTTTTGCAACAATAATCCAACATGAATGCCCAGATCACGCCGCCGCACAATCCCATCACCATAGCAACCACCAGATTCAAAATGACTCTCGGGCGCGCTGGTCTGGTCGGCATGCCAGCGCGGTCAACTACCTGCACATTCGTAGGTTGCGTCAACTCATCAATGCGAGCATCTTCATATCTCTTGGCCAGCGCATTGTACGCGTCTTCCGCCACCTTATAGTCGCGCATCAGTCTTGCCATTTCCTGTTCCTTATCCGGCAACGCTTTCAATTCCTTATCCTGCTCTGAATTCGTCTGCTCCAGCGCGTTTCGCTTAGCATTGGCAACTGCAATATCCGCTTCCGCCTGCAGCTTTGTCTGCAAGAGATTTTGAAACACCGGATTGCTGGACGGAATTTCCGCCTTTGCCACATGTGCGATTTCTTCATTTAACTTTTGCCGTGTCTCCGTAATAATCGCTTTTGTCGCCGTTACCTTAGGATGTTCCTCTCTGAACACCTTTAACAAACTAACCAATTCAACTTCCTGCTCCGCTAAGCGAGTTCGGTAAAGCTGTATTTGTTGGCTATCTGCCATAAATTCGGCCTGTGGACCAGCCATCTGTTTTTTCGTGCTAACCAACTTCGCTTGGGCTTGCTCTAGATTAAGCGAATTCTCCAATGCCAATTTCTTCAAATCTGCCTGCATATCGATCAAACTTTTTGTTTGATCACTGACGGCAACCACATCATGTTCTTTTTTATACTTGATCATTGTTTTTTCTATTTTTTCCAAGTTTCGCTTACTTTCTTCCATCCGCTCTCCAATAAAAGTCCTAGCATCCTTGCCTTCAGAGCGGACAATTTCCGTCAAACGCATGATAAATTCTTCTAGTAATATATTGGTCATGTTCTGTGCCATTTCCGGCGACTCGGCCAATACGCTTAGCTGCAAAATCTGCGTACCATTGACCAATCGTGTATTGATTGTCCTGACCACCTCTTCATATGATGGTTTTACATCACGATCGCGATAATAACGTTCAATCACCGCCTCCACCACTGTCCGGCTCTTGATAATTTCAACATAAGTGAAAATTTGCTGCCGCAACAAATCATCCGGCGCCATTGTAATCACATTTTCATTAGGACCGCGATAATATTTCACACGCAAACTTACTGTAGATTCATATAACGTAGCAGAAAACATATTAATCAATATTGCAATTGAAACTGTCAACAGTATCGAGTAATAAATCACCCTGCGTCGTCGTTTCAATATCGCCAGCATATCTTTCAATTCAAATTGTTCACTATCCACGAACTCAACCTCCGACCTCTCTAATAATGCCTGATTTCATATGAGGTATTGATAAACGGTACAATATCTCTAATAAAATCAATTTTTCCATTGCTGCTCAAATACACAATATCGCCCTCGTTCAACACCAAATTTTTGCTGGTATCGCCCTTTTCAAGCACATCCAGTAAGTTTACCTTCGTCGGTTCAACCTGCATGTTCTTACGAATAATAGATATCTTTTTCTTGGCCGCGCCATCCGTCCAACCACCTGCCATGGCTATCGCATCTACTAAACTGATATTTTTCCCTAGTTCAAATGCTCCCGGATGGTTTACCTGCCCCAACACGTAGATTCTAGTCATATGGACTTTCACTAAATTCACACTTACATTTGGCGGCTCTACAAGATACCGATTCAACCGTTCAACAATAAACGCTGAAACCTCACTCGGAGACATTCCATCCACATTTACTTCGCCAACCAATGGAATCGAAACCATTCCATCCGGACGAACCGTAACCTCCTGCAACGTCAACCCACCGAACCCCAAGCCACTGGACGTACTACTGCGACTTGGCGTCCCAAAAACTCCGCTAATATCGGCCGAACTCACGATATCGACACTAATAACATCACCTGGCCGTAAAACATAATTTTCCGCTGATACTTTTGCTGGTAAAATTACTAAGACTACTGCGATAACCATAACTATCATCAGACTTTTCACGAATATCCTCCTGCCTATACATATCTTGTTTTCTAAAAGCAATAAAAAAGCCATCTAAAATAAATTTAGATGGCCGGTTACGCTACTTGCTCCTATTAGTTCAAGCGTCCAAATAAAAACTAATATTCATTGCATCCATATTCATCTGTCCTTTTTTCCGCCCTGTTAGTTACTAAGTATAGCAGAATAAGTACCCATATTTTCTTAAGACTTCCTTATTTTTTCCAGTCATGTTTATGACGCAAACTACTTGAAAACTCGCCTTTCCTGACACTTTAAATGTCAATATAGCCATTACCTCACAAACGTATCGCCCTACATAAATGTCATTCGGCACGTCGAAAAATCAAGCTATTAGTCCTTCACAAAACACGATATCTTCCTCTCATAGCTCCATTCATTTATTTTATTTTCTTTGCTTTTTCTCTTTTTCACTTCATCTTTTTTCGTTTATGGGCATTCTTCTTTTTTGTATTCTCGCCGCATTTTCGAAGCTGTTCCATCGTAATTTTGAACTTTTTCTGCACACAAAAAGGATCAACGGATAAAATCCATTGACCCTTTTCTAAATGAAGCAATTGTTTATTTTTGTTTTTGTTTCTCATAGTAAGCAACTATTTTTCGCGCCTGTTTCTCCGAAAAATGCAGATACAGCCTTAGCAGTAAAAACAAGGAGAAGAAACCGACAGCGAAGCCCGCCAACGCTAAATACCATACGCCAAGCAACGCCGGCGCACCGAGGATGACGCCGAAGAGAAAGGCTAGCTGCCATTGCCACTTCGTCAATTGCGCCGCTTCCAGCTCGCTCAATTCTTCTTTGGGCGGATTCGCTAAAAAATCAGGCGTCTTTACTTGTTTGAAGAGGCTCTGCCAGTTCATTTGCGGATTGATCGTCTGCAGCAGCCAGCGGTAGCCGACAAAACCAGCCAGGTAAAATACGATCAGCGGCCACTTATACGTAAGCAACTGCATCACCGCTAAAAACAGTGTTGTAAAAGACAGTATCTTGATGAAAAACTCCAAACGAAAGCGCAAATATCGAAACAGAACGGACACCTCATTTCACTTATTCTTAAATCATTCCTATACTGTAGAATTCCACAAAACAAGAAAAAAACCTCTTCTTCACTTCAGTTACTTGTTATAGGAAGTTCAATTACAAACGTCGTTCCGTTCTGCTCGGTACTGTTAAAATAAAGGTTTCCCTTATGACGATTAACAATGATGTCATAAGAGAGACTCAAGCCAATTCCAGTCCCCTGACCCACTGGTTTCGTTGTAAAGAACGGCTCAAAAATACGCGCCCTTATTTTTTCTGGAATTGCCGGTCCATTATTGCTAATGCTGCAACGTACATATTTTTCATCATATTCGCTAGTCACGCAAATTTTCCCGTCCTTTATTTCAGCACTCTTGATTGCCTGCGCCGCATTGACCACTATGTTGAGTATCACTTGATTAATCTGCCCGCCCAAAGCAAGCACTGCGGGAACTTCCATTAACTTCAGTTCTACTGTTGCAACATATTTCGTTTCATTGCGGGCAATCATCAATGTGGTTCGCACACCTTCGTTCAAATCGTATTCGTCCACCTTACCATCACTGTCCACGCGCGAAAAAGCTCGTAGCGCCGTAATAATTTCACTAGCCCTGGCAATCCCTTCCTTTGCGTCACGGCAAATTTCCTCAAAGTCCGTCAAGATAAATCCCACACTTTTTTCCTGCTCAAATGCAGCTACTTCGCAACTCATTTTTTGCAATTCTTCTACTCCGGACTGCTCGCTTAGCATCCGTAGCCTTTTGTATTTTTCAAATGCCTGCGACAGCACGCCGACATATTCATCCATCGTTTGAAAATTACTCTTAACGAAACCCATCGGATTATTCAATTCATGCGCTACGCCAGCTGCCAGTTGCCCGATGCCTGCCATTTTCTCGCTTAACACGATTTGTTCCTGCGCTTGCGTCAATCGTTTAATATTTTCCGACAGTTCCCAGGTCCGTTCGACCACCTTGCGTTCCAGTTCCTGTTTGGTTTGCTGTAATTCCTCTTCGACCTTCTTTCGTTCACTGATATCATGCCAGACAAACAGCACACATTCTTCTCCATCCATTTCAATGACTTCACTGGAATGCAAGCCCACTCGTCTTTCACCGCTTATGGTCACCCACACCGCTTCCTGATCATGAACACGCCCGTCTCTAGTCAGCTTTTTATACGATATCTCTCTGTCTTCATTATCCATCCACAGATTAAACTCGCTGGAAGAATGTCCGATGACATCTTTTTTTTCATAGCCAAAGATTCTCAAAAAAGTCTCATTCACCTCTAGGTATCGGCGGTCAACGCGCCGAACAATCCCGATCGCATCAGCGCAATAATCAAAAGCCTTATGAAACTTTTCCTCTGACTTAGCAAGATCATTCGCCATTTTTTTTGCAACATCTACTTCATGCTGCAACTGCAAATTTATGCTCTGAATATGCTGCGTTCGCTCCTCGACGATTTTTTCCAACTTCTCATTTATGTCGCGCAACCGGTTCTCGGCCTGTTTTCGTTCGGTAATATCCAAGATAATACCGACCAGTCCTTCTAATTCTTTATTTTCATTGTAATAGAGCGATTTATAGAACGCCACTTCATGCAACGAACCGTCTGCATAACGCAACGCAGCTTCATAGCGTTGCTCTCCTCCGTCGGTAAACAAATCCAAATCCTTCGCATGATAAATCTGCGCCTGAGTAATATCAAACAACTCTGCCACCGTTTTGCCAATCAATTCATCACGTTTTCGTCCTGTATATATTTCAAAAGCTCGGTTGCAACCACGATAGCGAAAATCGCGATCTTTGTAAAAAATTGGACTTGGAATCGAGTCAATCAACGTTTGCCAAAAACGCAATTGCTCCTCCAGTATTTTGGCTGATTTCATGCCCTCCCCTCCTTTTCTTTTTTTATTTAGCCATACCTTTTCTCACTGCTCTGGTCTACTATTTTTTCTCAGCAAGAATTTTTTCGACAACCTGTTCGCAATCTTTTTCTTCGATTTGCAGCTTCGCAAAGACATTCTCTTCCAAGGATGCAACGCAACCATGCCGAAGCGATTGCCAGGAATAATGATCGGCAATGTGGAGCAGGCATAATCCTTCTCGATTTATAATTGATTCTTGCATTGGTTCATGGTAAAACAAGGCCGCTTCGACAAATGAATACGGTAAATTCCACCAGTTCAAAAGATAGCCGCCCATCTCCTGGTGCGAAAATCCATACCGATCTTTTTCCAGCTCCATCAATGTCTTTGCGTTTTTTTCGGCCTCTTCAATCATTTCAATATACGATGCGCCAAATTGATTGAGCAAGGCGATTTTCCCAATATCATGTACGATTCCCACGCTGCTATAATCATCCTTCAACTTCTTTCTCAGCAAAGTTTTTGATAATTCAAGCATGATACGATTTGATAGCACCGCATGGTCCCAAAGGGATTGTACAAAGCCAGCCAATTTTTTATCACTTTTCATGTCGTTAAAAACAGAGCAACTTAAAACGACATTTTTCGTTACCGTCAGGCCGAGGAAAGATATCGCCTGTTGTACTGAATTTGTCTGTATTCCATATAAAGCGGAATTTGCCATCCGCAGCATTCGCAATGCAATCACTTGATCCTGTTCAATCTTTGCCGCAATCTCTTTAATATCGGCCTCTTTGTCCATTAAACTGCATAATTCATGGTATAGCGTCGGTAAAGTCGGCAGTTTTTCCATTTTTTCAATCCGCTCTAAGAGATTTCGGTTTTCCAATGTTTTTTTAAAATGAAAAATTTGTTCCAGCGTTGCACGTAACTTATCATTATCCCACGGTTTTAGCATATACAGTTTTGCCGTTCCAGCCAAGACAGCTTGAAATGTTTCCTTCTCATCGGAATAGCCGCTTAAAATAAGCCGCGTAACGTTTGGATACCGTTCTTTTACTTCGCTTAAAAATTGTTGGCCATTCATTACTGGCATACGCATGTCGCTGATAACCAAGTCCACAGGATTCCGCTCCAGTATTTCAAGCCCTTCCTGTCCGCTGCTCGCCAAGTGAATTTGATATTCACTATCGCGAAAAATGCGAAGCAACGCCCGTAAAATTGCCTGTTCATCATCAACGAATAAAAGACTGCCCTTTGTCATGCCACCAACCTCCCTTGGGCTTTTCTCCTTTAGTAACACTTCTTTCCCTTCTCAAATTTCACCTCCATTTTATTCCAATTTTTTTTCTAATTTAATCCTACCTTTACAACATCGCTTGCACAATATTTTCCCTTCGATGCTGAATGAAGAAGGTGAATCATTTTTCTCAGCAGCAAGTCCTGCACGCATTACCTATAACAACATTAGCCAGCGAGCAAAATATCCACAGCTCCAAATCTTCTTTTCTATTCCATTATTTATTAGATAGCCCTCCCTTCCTTTTCCATATTCTTTTACCGAAAATCCATTTTATTGCGCCGCTTTATAATGACAAAAACTGCTTCAGCCAGATGAAATCAATCTGGTTGAAACAGCTTTTCCGACGACTTTCCTTCATGAAATTGTTCTTTTTACTGCAAGGTATTACTTTCAAACATTACAATAACTCAATACGCAAATTTTCATGCGCGTAAAACTCCATGACCCATGAATCAAAATCATCGTCTTTTATTGTTACGATATAATACAGACTGCGCATCGGTAAGTAAATCTGCAAATAATCCATGGATGCCACCGGAATAATTTGTTGCATGCCCATTTTTTTATTCATCACGATAATTTTTCCAGTTCGCACAACTTGCAAATAGGTTTCAAACCAAATAAATTCATTTCGTTTGATCGTATATGTGCTTTCCGTATTCTCCTGCAGATCAAATTGTCTGCTTTCGGACAAATAATAAGAACGCGATGTTTTAAATTCTTTGACCATTGCCGGCATTCCATAACCGGCGTGCTGACGAAGCTTATTGATGTTCGCAAAAAAATAATAAGACCCGCTCTTCAAGCGTTTGAATACCGCTTTTCCATTTAGATCGGTTGTCACACGCTCTTTTTCCCTGCCGGTACCATCACTTACTATCGCTGCAAGGCTGACGTCACTGATTGGTTCTCCATCCTCGTCCTGCAACGTTACAGTTAATGTCGGCAACACCACTTCCTGCGCAACAGCGGGCGCTTGAGGAATTTCAGCCGCAAAGGCGCGCTGCGTTAACAAGCCGACGCCAAATAACGCGAAAGCAAATATGCAGAACAAGCAAATAACCCATTTGTTTCTTTTTTTAATTGCCATCATATCCCCCCTCCACTTTACGCTTTGTATCCGTCAAAAGCCTTCCGGCAAGATACGCAGCGAAACGGTCAGCACGCCGACTTTATGCGTTAATTGGGTTGTTTGTTGACTGAACAATTGCTTTAACAATGGTATGTTCATCAGAATCGGAATGCCATTGACCGATTTCGTTTCCGTATCGCCGGCAAACACACCCACTACATAGACATTGGAGTCGGCTTTGACATAGCCCATCGAAGTCAGCGTCTTCGTGGAAAATTCCTTCGCTGATGAAGATCCAACCTGAACCGTTCCTGTTACTAACGCCATTTGCATATAAATATCCAACCTAATCACGCTTTGCGCCGGATTGTTGGGATCGTATTTAACAATCGTCGGCTTGATTTTTACATCGCTGCTGATCGTTTGAGACGTCAACGTTGAATTGCCATTACTATCTGTTGTTTGCAGCGGTACGATCGTTTGACTTAAGAGTTCGCCCTGCACGCCGTTCGGCGTATAGAGGTTACTGCCCATGATTACGCGGCTTTTGGACAACGATCGCGTCAGTTGCGCATTCACACCGTAGTAGCCGCCAGAAGCCTGCGCCAGTCCATATGTGACTGAATCCGTTCTCACCGTAGGATTGAAAGTCACTACCCGATTTAGCGCGCTTACGCCATATGTGATGTTACTGGTCAGAGCAGACCAGTCCAGTCCTGTCGTATGGTTGTCAGCCATATCCAATTCTCTCAGGTAAGCTGAAATTATTAGGCGGTATGGTTTACCGCCTTCCGCCAGCACGCCTTGCAGTTTGGCTGCCGCCACCCGCAAGCTTCCTTCATCCGAACCGGAAAGCAATACCATTGACGGCGCTCCGACCGGTTGGAGGAGCGTCATCGTCATATTGGAAAACTCCGGCATTTGCTGCAAGTACGGCAGCAAACCGCCAACCGCCTGCTCATTGCCGTGAACGACAGGCAGCATGACCGTTCCGTTTTCAACCACAATTTCGTCCGGCGATATCTCTTGTCCCTCAGCCCTTGCAGTAGACAGATTGAAAAGCAAAAGAAACATCAGTAGCGCAAGCAACAGGCTTTTATACCCTCTAATAATCATAGCCTGCCTCCTTATCGAGCGGTAAAATCCGTACGGCAAGCGTCAGTATGGAAGCCATATGCTGCAAACTACGGCTTTCCGTGGCAAAAATGTTTTTTAACAACGGAATGTTCATCAATATCGGAATGCCGCTGTTTGTTTTCGTCCAAGTATCGCTTGCAAACAGGCCGCCAATCACCTTTTCATTATTCGCTTTGATATAGTGCGTCGCAGTCAGGGTTTGCGTCGTATACTCCGAAGCCGATGACCCGCCGCTAAATATGACCGTATCGGTCGGTATGCTAAGTTGTATCACAAAATCGATCCGCACAATGCTCTCTTCCGGCTTTTCCGCATTGAATTGCACAATTGTCGGCGTTATCGTCAGATCGCTGCTGATCGTTTGCGTATTAAAGGTGACCTGCTTGTTACTCCCTGTCAAAGGAACCGGCATTGAATCATCATTTTTTATCTGCACCGTCGCTCCGTTCACAACGGTGACCTCACTGCCAACCACTACCTTACCCTTGGAAAAAGTTTTCGTCAGATTTCCTACCACATTTGCCGTTGAGCCGCTCGGCATCGCCACCGTATATCCGGTATCCGTCCGCGTACTGGGATTGTGGCCTACTTTTGTTATTGTCGTCGCATTCGGCGAGGTAAGGCCGACTTGAATTCCATTGGAAAACCACGACATTCCAACTTCATCATCATTGCTGATTGATATTTCGCGCAAATAAGCCGCTACGACTAAGCGATGCGGCTTTCCGGTTTTGCTCATAATTGTTTTTAATTTTTGTACTGCGTAGCGCAAACTTTCATCATCTTGTCCGCTTAGTAAGATTTTAGGCTTTGCTCCAACCGGCGAATACAACGTCATTTTAATTCCCTGAAAGTTGGGGTCTTGAGCAAGCGAGGCCAAAAGCGCCTGCACCATCGCGTCATTGCCAGGCATAATCGGATAAATAGCCACACCATTAACAATGCGATATTCAGCGACTTCAGCGGCAAGCGATTCTGACGGCGTTACCGGAGCATTCACAATATCCGCCTCGCCTTCCGCCAGGCACGGTACAGCACCATAACTCCAGTACAATATCAGGCTCAAAAAAACGCTCCGCTTCACAACTAATCCCATTTTTTTCAGCAACGCCAGCTTCATAGAACCTCCTGCTTTGCCAATAAATTGCCTTTCATCGGATCTTCGCATCGTGCTAAAACAATATTCCTGAGCATACTCACCGAATACACTGTCAGAAATTTCAGTATTATATTTACAACATTTCCACGTTTTTTCTTAAACCCCTTTTTCCTTGTCGCCTTTTCTTCTCTTATGTCTTGTTCATTACAACAGAAATTAGTAAAAACGAGGAGAACCACAGCAAAACCAATGTTTCGCCACGATTCTCCTCATCTTTATCAGCCTGCTAATTTACATACTTGACCAGAAACGTGATATTGGTCCGATCGCCAGCCACCAAAAATACTTCAAACGGTTTGCCGCTGGAATCGGTGTAGCCGTTCAAATATACCAGCCCGCGATTGATCACGCCGTTATTCACGAGATAGGAAGCATACTGATTTGTGCCGACGTCACGCAGCGACATCGTCACCAGATCCGCATGCGCAACCTCCAATGCATTATAATTGTTGCCCCAATCCACATGCAGATTAAAGGAATGGCTGCCCACGCTCATTGTCAAGTCACAGGCGGCGCCTGAATCACTCAGCGATTTCCACCATTGATTATCACCTTGAGCAGTACCTGCCGGCCCAGGATTGTCATTATTATCGTCGGAACCGATATAGCCGCTGGGGTTTTTACTGGTGCTTCCAACCAAGTCAAAGGCATATGCATAGCTCATACTCTGATTATTCGAGCGTACCAGAGACACATTGTTAACGAGATTAGGAGCTTTGAAACAACCGGTTGCCGCCGTAATTTTTAGCGTCTCTCCCGTCAAATTTACAATGTTCATATGCGGTATCGCCTTTATCATTTCCGTCTTATATCCTAGCGGCCCTGTATTCCAGCCGCGATAGATCAAGACCGCACCTTTATTATAATTGTCGGAAGCCGCTCCATTATACAAATGATTATAGAGACTGTCATCCAGCGAAAGCAGCGCTTGCGCATTAATTGGCATCAAGCATACGAACGCCACCGTCAAGCTGAGTACGATCGCATTGATTCTTTTCATTTTTCTAACCTCCTATATACGCTGTCTTCACGCCGATAATCTTGACCGGAGTTGCCGGGACATTCTTAATCACCGCCGGCGTCGTTGCCGTCGAGGCGGCGGGCTGCGTCGCGCTGCCCGCATAATACATCAGTTGCAGCAGGTTTAAGTTTTGCAAATTCACTGTTCCGCTGTATTGCGACATTCCTGCCGCCAAATTGTAAATCCATCCGTCAAGCACTGCGATCGTGCATTCATTGATGTCATTGTCTCCAGCCGCCTGCACATTTTTAATGTAAATGTTATATGCCGGCGCCGTAAAATAGCGAACCGTGTTATCCGCAGCCGTAAGCGTAACCACAAGCTGCTTCGTCGATGCCAACGTATTGATCTGGTTGTTCACCGTCGAATCGCCAAGATAAACGCCCGCGTTGGCTGACGCAAAGAAGGCTGTTGCTTGTGCGTAATTTTTAGTAACTTGATTTGTGAATTTAGAAGTCTGCGTTGTCGTTTGCGCGGTGGTAAGTTTTGTTGCAGAATTCAAGGAAGGCGTCACTGGATTTGTTTTAGAGGCATCTGCAATCGATTTCACCAGATCTACGCCCGAAGAGATAATCTCCTCGACATCTCCGTCTTCACAGGCAATAATGATCCCAGCCGCATCTTTGATGCTGGAGAAGGCAAAATCAAAAACTTTACCCCATAGAATGTTTTTCTTTGACGAATACTCATAGCCTAGTTGAATGTACGCACCATTTAAAATTGAGCTTGGATTGTTTACTGTATTTAAGGTCAAGCGTTGCCCCTGGCTGAAATGCCCAGAATAAGTAGAATAGGAATTGTTTTCGTTTGAAGCAGGTATTAATGGGCAAAGATTAATCATGCCTTCCCAATACGCGTTGCCTTTCGCTATCGCATACGACTTGTTTGCCTTATGCGTTAAAAGAGTATCTAATTTGATTGGCGTCGCTGCAAAGACATTTTGTTGATTATTCAATGCATTGCCGCTTGTCGAAAAGCCAGTGGAATATAGATTTGCATATTTGTTATTTGCAAAAGTGGAGTCATTCGCAACAGCGATTGAAAGTTGCTCACCGGTTAGATTGATGATTCTGGTAAAATACATCCCATCCCGGGGATCCAGCAACACCGATCCTGATCCGGAAGCAGCAACCGCCTGCGTTGCTCCATACTGCATCACCAACAGTAAGGTTAAAACCATCATCAGCCATGTTGTTCTTTTCATTGAAATACCCCTTTCATACTTTAATTCGAGCAAACCGAGCCTATTTGGGGTGATTATAACGAACCACGCATTTTTGACGAAACATTCGGTCATTTAGTCTTGCAATCCCCCCCCCTTCTCTGTCCTATCAGCATCTAACCTTCCACTTTCAACACCGATTTTCAGAATATTACCTGCTTTACACTATCCCGTTCTACATCGCTCTCGTTTTACCTTTTATTACCAGCCTTATTTTTCGATTAAGTTTTATTATTTAAAAGCATCATAAAAAGCGAGTAGGCTATGAATCATTTTGCCTACTCGCTTTCTATGTTTTTATCTGCTGTTTTAAAATTGCTTTTCTCTCCATCGCTTTCTTTGCTAAAGCAAAGTCTGCTTTCTTCATCGGTTATTCAGCAAAACAAGGCTAAACAGCCAGGTCATTGAAATTGCCAACGGCAAAAGTTGGTTTTCCCGCATCTTGCATCCCTCCTCATTGCATAAAGTTAGTTGCGTTTAATTTTGCCACCAGGCTGCAGCAGGAATTGGGCGTGAATAAAACCGGAATCCCTTGGGCTTTCGCCTGATCTTTAATATGTTTTGCCGTCATATGATTGATATAGTCGACAATCACCACCACTAAAGAGGTTGCTGCGGGAATATGCAGTTTTCTCATTTCCGCTTTTTTCCGCCCGCTGACATGATTTATCGTCTGCATGCCAAAACTGTCCAAACACTTTACCAAACTCTCCAACCGATCGCCGCCAACAAGCATCACTGACATAGTTCCCGCCCCTTTCTTTTCATTGTTACGATAAACAAAGGCCGGGTCGAACAGCATGCACTGTCCGAAACCCGGCCTTTGGATGTCCAATCGGCAAGTTTCCCCTTTTGCCCCATTGCAATTAAAACTTTTCAAAGTTTCTATTTTATTGATTTTAACACACATCGACCACTACTGCAAGTCATTTGTTCTTTTTGTTGCGAAAACCAAAGTCCGTTGCGACATGGCGGCCGATGCCGTTAATCTTTCCGGTAATGCAGCCGCGGCAATGAGCAGGCGTGTCGTTCAAACAAATTTTCCCGGGATAAAGCAGGTACATTTTACGATATTCCCCTTCAGTCACATTCGGCATCACTACATTGGCGCCGCTTTGCAGCGCAAGGATGCGACCTTGCGGATGCAACGCTTCCATGGCCGTTGTCGCCGGAATATTGGCCTCCGGCAACAGCAAGCGAGTCAACGCCATCACCTTGCGACTGAGTGCAAAAGCGCCGTTTTCAGCCTGAGCCAGCGGCGTGTCCGGATTGGCGATAAAAGGTCCGATGCCAACCATATCGGCGTCTAATTTCGCAAACAATAAGATATCATCCGCAATGGACTCCAGCGATTGTCCGGGCAGCCCGACCAGGCAACCTGTCCCAAGTTCAAAACCAAGCTCCTTTAAATCCAGCAGACAACGATAGCGATTATCCCAGCTTTGTCCCGGATCAAGTTTTTCATACAGTTCCCTGTCTGATGTCTCAATGCGCAGCAAATATCGATCTGCACCAGCCGCTTTGTAGGCGGCGTAATCCGCTCGACTCTTTTCGCCCAAACTTAGCGTCACGGCCAGTTCCATTTCTTTTAGCTGCCGGATAATTGTCGTCATGGTATCCACGTCGTAAGAGTCGTCTTCGCCTGACTGCAGTACGACAGTCTTATAGCCGTATTGCACCGCCTTTGCCGCGAAATCGATGATCTCTTGCGAAGTTAAACGATAGCGGCGGATTTTTTTATTATCACGCCGCAAACCACAGTACAGACAATTCTGCTTGCAAATATTAGAAAACTCAATCAAACCGCGCAGATGAACGCCGTCGCCGACGAAGCTCCGGCGTACCCGATCCGCTGAAGCAAATAGAGCTTCATCATAATTTTCTTCCGACAACAGCTCGACGATTTCTTCCTTCGTTAGCTGATGCGTCTGTTCCGCTTTTTCAAGTAAGCGCAGCATACCGTTCCTCCTTTTCTCGCCTCACTATTTAAACTCAGATTCCCTCGCCGTCAAGGCCGCACGCGCCTGCCCAGCGTCGTTTTTCCGTTTTCTCGATCTGATTGACGCGACCGTTGACGATTTTCACAAGAATTTGCCCATAACGCATGCCGGTCATTTCCTGGCAAATGTGTTCACGAACCCGCTCCAAGACTGTCGCATTTATTTTTTCCGCTTGCACGGTTTTATTTTGCACGGCTTGCACCTGAAATTTTTCCGTACGTTCCAGTTGAACCACTTTTCCGTCTTGAACAATGATGGTCAGCACCCCAAAGCGAATCTGACGAACCGATTCTTCGACAATGGCGTTGACAAATGCAGTTCCGGCACTCATATCTTTCCCCGCCCCGCTTCCTGCTCAGCATTTCCAATCGCAGCCTGCGCCAAATCGGCGATCAAATCGCGCGCATCTTCGATTCCGACCGATAAACGAAGTAAGTTTTGCGTGACCCCCAGTCGCTCTCTGACCTCTGGCGGAACATCGGCATGTGTCTGCACCGCCGGCAGCGTAATTAGCGTTTCGACGCCGCCAAGGCTCTCTGCAAAACGCAAGAGTCGAACCTTTTTTAAGATATGCGCCGCCAATTCGGGCGAAGTCACGCGAAAGGAAATCATTCCGCCATAACCGCTCGACTGACGATCCTGAACTTCTTTGCCTGGATGCTTATCAAGCCCCGGATAATAAACCTGTTCAACCCACGTTTGCTGTGTGAGCCAGACTGCCAATAATTTCGCATTTTCCTCGTGCCGCCGCATGCGCAGCGCCAACGTTTTTAAACTACGAATCAGCAGCCAGCTGTCATTCGGACTAAGCACCGCACCGGCGGCATTTTGCACAAAGCGAACTCTTTCTGCAATCTCCGGCGTACGTGCAACCACCAACCCGGCGATTAAATCATTATGCCCGGCCAAATACTTGGATGCGCTGTGAATCACAATATCCGCGCCTAGCGTTAACGGGCGTTGAAAGTAAGGCGTCAAGAATGTGTTGTCGATAATTAACATACTATCATTTTCTTTCGCCAATTCCGCCAGTTTTTCAATATCGGCTATATTCATTAGCGGATTGGATGGCGTTTCCACAAAGATTGCCTTTGTTTCCGCTCGAATCGCTTGTTTGACGGCGGCTAAATCACTGCCGTCGACAAAAGTGATTTGCAAGCCAAATGAGGCAAACACTTTTTCCAGCACGCGGTATGTCCCGCCGTAACAGTCTTCGCTGACCACCAAGTGATCTCCTGCGCGATACAGCATCACTACCGCCGTAATCGCGGCCATGCCGGAAGAAAATGCAAAGCCTGCATATCCTTCTTCCAACGCAGCTATGCCTTCTTCTAAAATTTGCCGCGTCGGATTATGGCTGCGCGTATAATCATAGCCTGTACTCTGGCCTAACGCAGGATGACAAAAGGTCGCAGTCTGATAAATGGGTGTACTTACCGCCCCGGTTCTTACATCACTACAAGTCCCGACTTGCGCCGCTTTCGAATCAAAATACATAACAATCATTCCTTTCTTCTTAAACAGATATAAAAAAGACCCCTTTCCGAGGAAAGGAGTCCGCATTGCGAAAACGCCTTTCTCTCATCTGTCAGAGCGTTTTTGCTCTGCTGGAATTAGCACCACTGCATTGCTGCCGGTTGCCGGGTGTCATCGGGCCAGTCCCTCGACCACTCTTGATAAGAGAAGATCCATATTTACTTGTCCGTTATCTTACCATCTCACAAATCGATTTGTCAACTCATTTCGCCATCACGCATTACAAATCAGATAAAATTCAAGCCATTCTCCATCATATTGTTACCTTTACGTTTTACATTTTGCTTGACCTGAGGCTCCCCCGCCATCCTAGCCGCCTATTCTTTTCCCCTTTTTTTAAGAGCCTGTTCGATTCGCTCCAGCGCTTCGTGCAAAATACGACGGGACGTTGCAATATTAAGACGGACAAACCCCTCTCCCTGTCGCCCAAAACTCCGGCCCGAATTCAAACCCACTTTAGCCTCCTGCACCATAAAACGATCCAATTCACGGCTGTCGGAAAAGTACTTATTAAAATCAAGCCAGATCAGATACGTACCTTCCGGTTTCACCATCGTGACTTCCGGCAAGCGGTCTTGTAAGAACTGTGCGGCATATTCGGCATTAGCAGCCAGATAGGGCAATAATGCATCGAGCCACTCGCCGCCTTGCCGGTACGCGACCTCGGTAGCCAATACGCTGAACAAATTATTGCGCCGCAGATGAATACGCCCGATCCAATTGTCCAGTTGCTTGCGCTTTTGCGGGCAGGGAACGACGACATACGAAAGATTCAGTCCTGCCACATTAAACGTCTTGCTTGCCGCCATGAACGTGACAATGTTGTCTGATGCACCGCCTTCAATCGATGCCAGCGGAATATGGCGTTGCCCCCGGTAAACGATATCGCTGTGAATTTCGTCAGCCAATACCGTTACCTGATAACGCCTGGCCAGCTCTTTAAGCGTCGCCAATTCTTCGCGGCTCCAGACGCGTCCGGTCGGGTTATGCGGGCTGCAAAGCAGCAACAAGGTATTGTTCGGATCGGCCATTTTTTCTTCCAGATCGGCAAAATCAATTTCATAGCGACCGTTTTGCAATCGCAGCGGATTTTCCACGACCGCACGGCCGTTGTCTTTCACCAGTTCAAAAAACGGCGGATAGACCGGCGGCTGAATGATTACGCCTTCGCCTTCTTTGCTAAACGAATAGACTGCCAGCGTCAATGCCGGAACGACACCGGGCGTCAGCAACAGCCATTCGCGCTGAATCTGCCAAGCATGACGCCGTCGGTTCCACTCGATGATTGCCTCATATAACGACTCTTCCTGCGTATTATACGCATAAATCGGATGTGCGGCTCGTTCTTGAAGGGCTTCGGCCACTGCCGGCGGCGAAGAAAAATCCATATCGGCAATCCACAGCGGCAGCACCTCTTCGCCAAACACATCCTGAACGCCATCCCACTTGCGACTGCCGGTTCCCCTACGCTCCACTACATTGTCAAAGTCAAAAGCCATTTTCATCACCTGTTTCTCCATATATTTATCTTTTAGCTTCTGCATCAGATAACATAATCCTCCATCGGCAACAATCGCCGTAAAAACTGTTGCGTCCTTTCTTGTTGCGGACGGTTTAGAATTTCCTGCGGCGGCCCCTGCTCAACGATCACTCCGCCGTCAATAAAAATGACCCGATCGGCAATTTCTTTTGCAAAAGCAATCTCATGCGTAACCACGATCATTGTCTGTCCCGCTTTGGCCACTTGCTTCATCACGCCCAGTACCTCGCCCACCCATTCAGGATCCAGCGCTGAAGTCGGTTCGTCAAACAAAATCACCTCCGGATCGAGCGCCAATGCACGAGCAATCGCAACGCGCTGTTGCTGTCCCCCGGACAGTTGCTGCGGATATGCCCCCTCTTTTCCTTTAAGCCCAACGTCGGCGAGCAATTGCCTCGCCCGCTCCTGCGCCGTTTTTTTCGGCACGTTTTGCACTACGATCATGCCTTCGGTAATATTCTCCAACGCCGTTTTATTGCGAAACAAGTTGTATGATTGAAAAACCATGCCTGTTTTACGTCGCATCGCCACCATATTTTGACGCGTCGCCAAGCCGCAATCCACAGCCAAATCGCCTATTTCAATCCGCCCGGCATCCGCCTGTTCCAGAAAATTGATGCAGCGCAAAAAAGTCGTTTTCCCCGATCCGCTTGGTCCGATGATCACCACCACTTCACCTTTTGAAACGGATAAATCAATTCCTTTTAGCACATTATGTTCGGCAAACTTTTTTTCTATTCCTGTTATTTGGATCATTTTTATCCACTCCATCCAGATGCGCGCAGCTTATTTTCGCCAAAGGCAATTACCTGCTCCACCAAAAAGCATAATAACCAGTACAATAGCGCCGCTGCTAGGTATGCCTCTAAAAATTTATAGTTTCCATTTGCTTCAAACTGCGTGCCATTTAATAGCTCAACAACGGAAATCAGTGATGCCACCGCCGAGCCTTTAATTAAACCGATAAAATTGCTGCCGATCAAAGGCAATGCGACCGGCATCGCCTGCGGCACGATGATGCGCAGCAACAGTTGACGATTGTTCATGCCGACAGCCCTTGCAGCTTCATACTGACCGGCCGGAACCGCCAGCAACGCCGAGCGAATCACTTCCGACAAGTAGACGGCGGCATGAATCGACAAGCCAGCTACTGCCACCCAGGTATAAGAAATATCCTTGGCAGAAAAACCGCCAAGCCCAAACTCTTTCAAACTTTCTGCGCCAATGTTCACCGCCAAGTACAAAATCGTAAGCTGCAGCAATAATGGAACACCGCGTAAAAAGGTAACCGCAAGCGCAGCCAATGAGTGGAGCAGCGGCACTTTCAGCAGACGAATCACAGCAATGACGCCGCCTACACTTAAGCCCAACAACAATGGTATGACGGACAAAAGCAATACTATCGGAATAAACCGAATGCCAATACCGATTTCATAAACGAAAAATGCCGAATCAAACTGAAATCCCACTGTTTCTCCTCCTCTTCCTTTGTATTATCATTGCGGTTTAATCTGCTCGATGCCTAACGTGATTTGCAATTTGGCAAACATTCGTTCCAGCAGAAAGCTTAACGCGAAAAAAATGACAGCTGCCGCCGTATAAGCTTCCAGCGAACGGTAGGTGTTGCTGCTAATCGCCTTAATAACCCCGACGATATCGATTACGCCCAGCGTATAAGCAAGTGACGTATCTTTCAACAACGAAATGATGTTGTTGCCTAATGACGGCAACGAAATCCGCAGCGCCTGCGGAACAATAATCCGGCTAAAGGCCTGACGGCGCGTCATGCCTACAGCATAAGCCGCTTCAAGCTGACCACCGTCTATCCCTTTTACTGCCGCACGGATGATTTCCGATAAAAAGGCAGCGCTGTTCATGCTATAGGCGATCATCACAAACCAAAGACTGTCCAGGCGATTGATATGAATGCCCCCTGCTTCGGCCAGCAGCGGCAAGCCGATATATACGATATAAAGCAGCACCAACAGCGGAATCCCTCGAATAAAAGATACATAGGCTGCAGCAGCTGGCGCAGCAAACGGCAACCGATAGATGCGCGCCGCCGCCAGCAGGATGCCCCCGATCAGACCAACAATAAACGCAACCGCAACAATCGCCAGCGTAATATGAATGCGGCTAAGCAGCGTTGGAAAACTAGTGAAAAACAAGCCAACGCTAAATAAATTTTCCAGCATACGTTACCTCGCTTTAAATTTTCGAAACATAATCGCCGCCAAGCCATTTTTTTGACAGTTCCAGTAATGTACCATCATCCTTCAGCGACTGCAATGCACGATCCACATCCTGCTTCAGCTGCGTCCCTGTCGCGTCATTCTTACGGTACAAATAATACGCGCTCGAACGGCTGATCGGTTCACCGACCACTTTGATTTTAGCTCCGTAAGTCGTTTTATATGCATCCACATTGCGTTGAATATTTACAAACGCATCGGTTTTGCCTGACGCTAAATTTTGCAACGTAATCGTCGGATCCGATGCTTCCAAAATCAGTTTAAGCCGATTGCCGTTTTCTTTATTCCATTTGTCCGTCACTGCCGTTTTATTGGCCGACGCTTTGCCGACTTCCACCGTACCGTTCAAATTGGCCAAATCGTTTAGCGACTGAATATCCGTCCGTTCTTCTTTGACGACAAGTTGCAAATCATAGGTTGTTATGCCAACATCGCCAAATAAAAACTTGTTTTTGCGATCCGGATTGATTTCGAATTGATGTGCGGCCAAATCAATTTTTCCGGTTTCCAAGCTGACTAAAATTGCATTAAAATCAAAATTTTTAAATTCAAATTCATATTGCGGCAACCGTTCATTGATTTTTTTTAACACTTCTACTTCAAATCCGGTTAAATTATTTTTTTCATCCAGATAGCAATACGGTTTATATTCACTGCCGGTGCCGATGATAATTTTCTTTTTCGTCCCACTGCCTGCATCCGCTGAATTTGATGAACTGCAGCCCGCCGCAGCAAACAGCATTGTCGTCAACAGCGCCCCAAGAGCCAATTTATGTAGCCATTTTTCTTTTCTCATCATCTTTATCCCGCCTTTTATTTTATGACTCTTGCAATAAACGTTTGTAGTACGATTGCGCATTATACAATGCACCTACGGGATTATGCGCCATCACGCGATCCTTAACCACCAGAGTTGTCACCAGCGCCTCGGAATGTTTGAGAAACAGCGAATCATGACCAACGCACAATCCAATCACAACATTTAAATCGGTTTCTTGCTGATTTAACAATTGCGCCTGCAGAATCGGGTTGCACATCGCCTCATGCTTTCCTGGCCGCAGTTTATCCTGTTCAGCCAAGCCAATCTCGGTTTTATCGACCGCACCGACTTTACAAATGGCGCTATACGATTCCAAGCCTTTCGCACTGAGGATCGCAGCAAAAATTTTAGCTTCCTGGATCAACCCGGCGCACGTTGCAATGCCGATTTTTTTTGCACCAATCCCTTTCGCGAACTCAACAATTTCTTCGACTCTAGTCAGTTTACCGTAAAAACGCCCTTCAATCTGTGCGGAAACACGCGCCACTAGCGCATCCTGATGCTCGCCGCGCAAATAATCGGTGACGCCGCTAATCATTTCATCCATCCCATGTTCGCCTCGACTTTGCGTAGTCAAGCAAAACGCCGGAAATGTCGCATCCAGATTCCGGCAATTATACACCCCGCAATCGGTACAACTTTTGCTTTTTATTGCTTGTTGTTTTTTCATTTTCACTCATCCCTTCTTTAGAAAAAATATAAACAAAAAAGGCTAAGGAACGTCTCTCCATGCAGAGAGCTGAACCTTAGCCTTCAGTTTACTGATCGGCTGGAATGCTATGTCATTTTAGATAATGAGCATATTCTACACTAAAAAACTATACGATGCAAGAATTAAATCTTCACTCCTTATTATCGCTCCATCGCAGGAACGCTTTTCCACGCTGCAGGAGAAGCAAGACATTAACGCGAAAACATTTCATAGCGATATGAAGGGAGATCCTTTATGAAAAGTTCAATGCCGATTCACGTTCTTGCAAAACCATCGGGTGCAGCCTGCAACCTTGACTGCGCCTATTGTTTCTTTCTTTCAAAGTCTCAACTCTATCCTGGCGCTCCGGCCATGATGAGCGATAAGGTAGTAGAAGAATACATCCGTCAGTTATGCAATTCCAACCAAAAAAGTGTTACGCTCTCCTGGCAAGGCGGTGAACCGACATTGGTGGGCCTCGATTTTTACCGGCGCGCAGTTTCCTTTGCGGCTAAATACCGCCGTCCCGGTCAAACGATCCAACACACGTTCCAAACCAACGGCCTATTGCTGGACGATGCCTGGTGCACTTTTTTCAAGGAACATCACTTTCTGGTCGGCCTCAGCATCGACGGACCGCAAAGCATGCATGACGCCTACCGGGTAGACAGAAACGGCGTTGGTTCCTTTAAGCAGGTAATGCATGCCTTATCATTGCTACGCAAGCATCGAATCGATTTCAATCTGCTTTGCTCGGTTCACGCTGCCAATGTCGATCATCCTGCCGCCGTTTATCATTTTTTGCGTGACGAGTTGCAAGCGCAATACATTCAATTCATCCCTATTGTGGAACGGGTCAACGCCGACCAATTGCATCTTGCCAACCGCGGCTGGAAAAATGACGCCCTCCAGCCCAGGCCACTCTATACGCAAAGCGGCGACCAGGTTACCGAACGCTCCGTCGACGCCGATCGCTACGGCCGCTTTCTGATTGCCGTTTATGACGAGTGGGTACGTAACGATGTCGGCGCCGTCTTCGTACAAACATTTGACGTGGCGCTTGGCAGCTGGCTTGGTCAGCACAATTTGTGCATCTTTTCGCCAACCTGCGGCAACGCTGTGGTCTTAGAGAAAAAGGGCGATCTTTATTCCTGCGATCATTATGTGGAACCCGACTATCGTTTAGGTTCCATTTGCGAGACAGAAATCAGCACACTGGCCGCTTCAAAAAAACAGCGCCGCTTCGGCTTGCAAAAATCAGACGGTCTGCCGAATTATTGCCGCCAATGCGACGTCCTGTTTGCCTGCCATGGCGAGTGTCCCCGCAATCGCTTTCGCACAACACCCACTGGCGAAGCCAATCTTAACTATCTTTGCGCAGGCTATCAGGCGTTTTTCCGCCACATCCGACCGACGATGGATTGCATGGCCGCACTTTTGCGCCAAAATCGTTACGCCGATGAAATCATGCAGCTGCTTGCACCAAAAACAAAGCATAACGATCCGCTTTAAAAGAAAGACTGTCTCACCGGCCTTCGAAAGCCGCTTGAGACAGTCTTTTTTTATTTTGCCGCAGCGCAGCGCGAAATCATGCTGACGCATTCGGTAACCAGGCCAAGTTGGGTGTATTCTTTTACCTTTATCTCACTTGGACGCGGCGGAACATAGGGGTCCGGCGTGCCCGGCTTGATCGGCGGCTCCAATGCCAACGTCTTAAAAAACGCCGTCGAAGCCGCCAGCATCGGGTGCAAGACCCAGCCATGCGGAAAATCCACCGTATGTTCCTCGCGCGGATCCCATTCTAGGTTATACAGGTTCGGCACATTGTACGGCGTCCAGGTTGACAAAAATTCATCCTGCTTAAAAAAATGCGCTTTCCATTGCCGCCACTTTATTGCCTGCAAACGCTCATTTTGAAAGCATAAGACCGTATCGCGTCCCGACTCTTCTGCTTCGCCAAGCAGAAAAGGCCGCATATCCATCCCGTCAATTTGCCGATCATCCGGTACTTTTGCGCCCGCCGCACAAAGCAGTGTTGTAAAGGTATCGACTGCATGCACCAATTCATTACTGACTTTGCCGGCCGGAATTTTGTTTGGCCAGCGAATAAGACAGGGCGCTCGGTTTGAACCTTCAAGCGAAGTCAGATATCCGCCGCGCCATGGACCAGAAAAACCGTTCCACTGGCTACCGAGCGGATCAGGATCCATTGCTGGCATCCGATATGTCGTATCCGGTCCGTTGTCTGACGTCCATACTACAATCGTGTCTTCCTCCAGCCCCAACTCATCGAGCGTATCGAGAATCCGGCCGGTAAAATCGTCCATCTGCACCAATAAGTCGGCCATAGCGCCGCGTTTCGTCCGTCCGGCATATTCCGGGTCGGGAATCGTCGGGATATGTACCTGAGTGTATGGTAAATAGAGATAAAAAGGCTTCTCCTCGTCTTTGGCACGCTTGATAAAATCAATCGCCCACTCGGTAATTTTTCGATCAAAGCCGGCACGAAACTCCGCATCATACGTAGCAATCGCTTCGGCTTCGCCGCCGCGTTGTTTCGCATAAATTGATTGATATTCAAGTTTTACCTTTTCTTCCGTATAAGGAGCGGACGTCACTTCTCCATTTGGAAAATAAGACTGCATCGTCCAGAGAACTTCATCGGCTGTACGCGGACTCCAAATCGCTTCATCAAAACCAAATTCAACCGGACTGCGATTTTCCACGTCGCTGCCGAGATGCCATTTGCCATACATCCCAGTCCTGTAACCTGCATCCGAAAGCGCCTGCGCAATCGTCACTTCCCAGCGCGTCAGGCCATCGGCGCCGCCCATAAATTGCACAACCTGCGTTCCGGAACGAATTGGATGCCGTCCGGTCAATACCGCCGAACGGCTTGGCGTGCATTGCGCTTCCACATTGAAATTAAGGAGGCGCAACCCCTCTGCGGCAAGGCCGTCAATGCGCGGCGTAGGCGCGCCGCGCAGCACACCGCCGCCGTAACACCCCAGTTCGCCCCAGCCTAAATTGTCCATGAAAACGAAAATGATGTTTGGTTTTTTTCCTTCCGTACTATTCATAAGCTATCCTCCAATGCCGTTTATGACTTGTATGAATCTTTTTGCAATAACGGAACGGTCTGATACGGAGCAAATTCTATTTCCAGTTTGCTTTTTTCATCCAAGAGCAACCTTCCCTCACGCATCTGAAGTTCCAGCACATGACCGCCTTTTTGCTTATCATCCGACAAAAAGTGCAAATGATAGCCGCTGGCATTCGCATTGCCAAGATAAGACGGCAGCCAGAATCCGACCAGCGTTCCCTGCACATTTTTGTACTGAAATACGCTTTGCTCCTTTACGGCGTTCGACAAAAGCGGGTAAGGTTTCTCATAAGGCCCGACGCTGCGCACCGTGAGCGCAGCAAAGGTTCCCTTAACAACAACCGCATAGGGCAAATCGCTGCGGCTGCGCAAGTTGTCGATCTGAAGTTTTAACGCAGCATAGTCTGTCGCCTCCGCCAGTTTCACCTCATTTCCATTTTTCCGCAACTGCGTGACCGCGTAAAATGGGCTTTGCGCCGCATCGCCTTCAAGCGTAACCGTACCGTTTTTAGCGGCCTTATACACTTGCCCGTCCAAAATAATCATTTCGCCATCCAAACCGGCGAATGTTCCAAGCCCCGTATCGCCTTTTTGCTTAATCTGTTTTACGCTGGCCACGCCGCTATAATTCCCGGCCAGCAGCGCTTCTATCGTCGAACCTTGATAAATAGCCGCCGTATCGATTTCTTTCGCACTTGCCAATCCGCCAAAAGAAAATAGTAAGACTAAGCTTACCAACCACAATATTTTTTTCATTTTCACGACTCCTTTTCTCAAGCAAGCTTTTTCCGTAACGTCTCTATTGCTGTCGATAAAAAATGGTTCTGTTGCTCGACAACAAAACCATTTTTTCATTTTGCATTGCATCTTAAATTAGTGCAACAGTTCCAATGCCTTGCCGGACATCGCTTCGCTCAGAGTAAACTGCGCTTCTTTAACGCCTTCATTCGGATTGGTCAGTCTTACCCAAATCAACGGCTCTTGACCGTTACTGCGATGCTGAACAATGAACGACGCATAGGTTCTCATTTCCCTTTGTTCATACCAGACAACCGGATCTTGCGCAAACCGTTTCATATCCGCTAAAGTGAAAATGGATTTTGACTCGATTTGTTCTCTTGCTTTTAGCAAACGTTTGCGTTCATAAAGAGCCAAAGAATTGTCTACTCCCGGCTGCAGTTTCGGATTCAAATCTTGCATCGATGCTTCCTGGTATTCATTGGCGTGAATCATCGCCCCATTCACCATTTCTTTAACAGCCACGCGCCCGCTTGTCCCTACTTCAATATAGGCGACCTTATTTTGATCGGCTACGATTAAAAAGACCGGCTGTGTTTGCCACTCGTTCTTTGTCAACGCCAGTATCACCTCATCCGTCGTGCGATAATGTCCCAGTATCCAGTCGGCATCAAAGCTCTTGGCCAACGGCGGCACTTCTCCCCGCGGCGTGTTCGGCGGCGTCGACAATTCAAGCAATACCAGCCCTGCTTCATTAATGCCGCCGTGATTCGCACTGCCTTCCAAATTGCCGAACAGGACAAAGTAAGAAAGATCCCGATTGCTCTTCATCAGCTTCAGCGACGTAATATCGCCCGGCATCCAGTCGCGATTTTTCACCACTAATGTTCCGCCGCCTGCAACGCTGTCACCGGAAGCCATCCATGAGGTACAAGCCTGAACGGGAAGCACGGTCGCCGCCAGCATAATAAACGTCAAACAGATCATCCATATTCCATTCATCTTTCGCATTCTCTCCCTCCTGTTTCTTGTTTCACCGGTCATGCATCTACACTGTCGGTTCTCATCATTTCTTTCGGCGCTTTTGATAAATGTGTTGTGTACAGAATCGCAAGAATCATTGCTCCGTCATCGATAATCTCCGACATATACCCCGGCATTTCCGGATACAACTGACGCACAAACGCATCGATTAGACCAATGCTAAAACTAACGCCCCAAGCGCCGCTGATCTTATAGTTTTTGTGAATGAAGCCAGGCGAATCCCAATACTGCATCGCCACCTTCTGTTTGGCATAGACAAGCGTAAACGGCTTTCCCTGTACGATCGACGCCCAAGTTAACGCTGCCAATGTGCCGCTGGAAAAAAGGCCGAGATGTTTCATATACCAAATATTTGTTAAGCCCACGACCATGATCAGGCTAAGCAAAAAGAATAAGCCGCTGCCCCAGGCAATGATGCCTTTGTCTAACCCTTTAATTGCACGATAGGCGCAAATGAGCGCCGCTACAACAATAGCTCCCTTCAGTAACAGCAACTCATTCTGCACCGGCAACTGCAGCAACAGCTTGAACGCGACCCAAGGCGAAAAAGCCAGGATCATTGACCAAAAGCTCATACCATTTCCTCCTCGCTTTTAGGCGGCGCGGCATTTTCCTTTTTTGTGTAACGCGCCGTAAAAGTAGCCGCAGCCACCAACGCCGTAGTGTCGATCACTTCAAAGACCACTCCGGCAGACGGAAAAAATGTCAATTTTAAGACGGCATCGATAAAACTAATCAAAAAAGCGCAGCCCCATACCCCAGTCAGAATATTGTTTTTCCGAATAAAGGCAGGCGCAGTCCATTGTTCCGGCGCCACTCTCATTTTTGCATATTCAAGTGTGAACGGATTTTTCAGGATAATCGAGCCCCAGGTAAAGGTCGCAAGTGTGCCATGCGACAATACTCCCAGGTGTTTTACTACCCACATATTATTCATGATCGGCACCGTCAGCAAAGCAAAACCAAAGAACAACAATCCGCCCCACATCAGCGCTCCTCTGTGCAGACCAATCCAAGCCTGATAAGCACAGATAGCGGCCGCCACGACAATTCCGACCTTGACCATTTCAATAGGCGGCAAAATGGGTAAACTAATGAGAATTTTAAACGAAACCCACGGCGCAAACGCAATTATCATTGACCAAAACCCCACGTCCTCGCCCTCCTTTTTCCATTTTAATACAGTCCGTATTTACAGGATATCATTTTCTTTTACAATATACACTAGCCAAAAGTATAGTTTGCAGCTATTTTACATCCTTTTCAAACTCGTACTTTACTTTACCTGGATAAAACAAATCCTGCGCAAGCAAGCTGTTCACGCAGGATTTGTTTTACTTTTTTTGCTTTGCCTTTTCATAGTCAGCATCAAGCTCCGCTTGCTGAATCAATGCGGCAGGCAGCGGCCCGATTCTCATGCACTTATTGGGACAAACAAAGTCAACCGTATGAATAGCATTCACTTCGATCATCTGTTGATCGCACTTATGGCATTTTGCCAGCCAATAATCGGGCATCTCTTCTTCCTTTGCAATACCGAAGGCCCGATAGAAGGCATTTTTAAAAATTGTCGCTTTAAATGGTTTGCTGATAAAAGCTTCAATGCCCAATTCAATCAGCTCATCCACCACTTCATTGGCATTACTGCCGCTGCACATGATAACTTTCGCACCGGACTGTGTGTTTTTCACCTCGCGCAATACGGCAACTCCATCGATACCAGACATCACAATATCCAGAACGAACAGATCGAACTTCGTTTTCTTCATCTTGTCAATTGCTTCTTCGCCGCTGCCTGCTTGCTCGATCTGTGGATTGGCTATGCCCAACTCGTGCAGTGTTTTATGAATCAGACCGCGTGAAAAGCTCGAATCATCAACGATGAGAACCTTCGCCTTCTTATAATCGCCACTTTCCATATTTTCCATGCCCCCTATTGTTTCTGCATCAACTTCAGCTCTGATTCCCAGTCCTGCAGGACCGGACGGTCTTTCTTATAGCGGAAATTGCAAATTCCATCGCCTCGCGCAATCGTCTTCGAACGGACAAGGCCGCTGCCGATCGCACGGCTTTTAATAAAATCGTTGCTGCAGACATAAGGCGCCAATTCCGGTGTTCCCTGTGCCTGCAAATATTTGACCACGCCGCATTCCGTATAGTCAATGCCGTAATCAAACGTATTGCCGTCGCCCTCAAGATAGTTGGCCACCCAATTTTGCGGATATTGGCGTTCCTGCGTCCATAACGCCCACTGGCGCAAATTTTCTTGTTCCTGCGTCGAAAACAAAGCTTCCCCGCTGGCTCGCGCTTCATCCTTCGGCGTTGACGCCCAGGTATATTCATTCAATTGATAGATCATTTTGCCGACAAACTCCGCCGTCTTACCGCGCGCGCGAAGCGGCCGATACAATGCCGCATACCAGGCCGCTACCGGAATAAACTCGACGTCCCAGTTTTTCGCTCCGCCGACCTCCGGCATTCCCGGCAGCCAATTTATAAAAGAAGTCTCCGCCTGTATTATGATTTTTTCCGTTTCCGCTTCACCAAATTCCGGCTTCAACATCTGTCGCACACCGGCTAAGACGCCGCGAAACGCCCCTACTAAATCTTTTTTGTGCATAAGATAATAATTTTCTTGCGCCGCTGCTGCACTAACACAAGAAAAACCCTTCAGGAACATACTACACGACAAACATGCCATCGCCGAACATTTTATAAACTCACGCCGATTCATTGCCGCCATTTTCATTTCACTCCTTGCTTTAGCATTTTATTTTTTCTGCAGCTGTGCCGTGAGAATCCCATTAAACGCCGCCGAAAATTGCGCGGACGTCATACCATATACCTTTGTGAAGGCCGCTTCCGCATCCCCCAAGTCCTTGACGGCTTTAAGCCATGTATAAATCGATTCAACACCGTAACTTTCCATTAGATGCAAGGCCGCCAGCTCTGCCATATTATTAACGACCGACGAACCATATTTTCCAACGGCAGCGCTCCAGGCTTGCGGCGTTTGCAATTCTCTCAGTTCCGGCAAAACCTCGGCTTTGCGCAAAGCATTCAAACACGCCGCCTTATCTTTTTCGAGATTAGAAACGCCGCTTGTCTCGACGATTTGCGCCGCAACGCCCGCTGCACTGCCCGCATTCAGCCAATTCATCTTAGCCAGCGTTTGCTGTGCTGCAGTCTGTGCCTGAAAACGCTGCACCATCGTAAGGGCTGTAATAAAAAGGCGCTGCTTTCGCGTAGTAAGGGTGCCCAAATCCAATACCGTAGTACTGCCGGCCCACGACCAAAAACTATTTTTCGCCTTTTGCCCGGCATCCAACGGATTTAACCCAAATTCCTTCGCCAATGCACCAGCGTAAGCATTCTTGTCGGGCGTCAGCACGATACGCTGCGACGAGCGCAAATCCGCCCCCCATTTCTCTTTGAAAAACCGACGGCTCAAGGACGCGCCGTTTTCGATATCAGCTGCCGCGTCCGGCAAAACGCCCGCCTGCACAATGACTTCCACCTGCGCTTCATTATGCGTGGTATTTATGAACCAAGCTTCAAAGTCTGATAAAAACTGGTTTATTGACACGTCAAAAGCCTGTTCAAACGCTTTATCCCCATCGCTCAACGTTCCTACCAAACGAAAATATTCGGCAATCGCTTCATACCCTTTATTACCAGGCTGTTGTTTAAGCAAGTAGAAGACCATCAAATCCGACATTTGATAAGGATATTTTTTTTGTTCCATCATTGTCGCCCATTTGTCAAGATTCGAGTGGAGCAGCTCTGCGGCTACGGCATGGTTTGGCGCATTGCGTAACGTGTTGATCCGGTCCAATTTCCATTTCTC
The DNA here is from genome assembly GCF_030542965.1 of Azotosporobacter soli. Taxonomy (NCBI): domain Bacteria; kingdom Bacillati; phylum Bacillota; class Negativicutes; order Selenomonadales; family Sporomusaceae; genus Azotosporobacter; species Azotosporobacter soli. The sequence continues at coordinate 5,108 of NZ_JAUAOA010000016.1, read as the reverse complement.
CATGCTCTGGTAACCGCTTCTCTCGGCAATACGTGCGCCGATTAAGTCGGCCGTTCCTTCTTTTAACCAGTTCATCGCTTTGCCATTTTTTCCATTCGCCAACTGCGCCTGAAGCTGATGGAACAGTTCATGTCCGGCATCAGATGCACGCCCTTGCGCCGAACGCATGATCGTAGAACCTCCATTCAGCGCTACGACTTGAAAGCGGTCGCTCGACATGCCGCCGGTCAAAGCAGCTTCACGCGCCGCCTTATCCGGTTTCATTTTGAATTCCCGCTGCAAAACTGCGGCATAATTTTCACGACTGGGACAAACAATCAAAGTAACATCGCGCGTAAGCTCCAGTTTCATATCTTCCTGCAACACTTGGTTGAACAAAAGCGCCGTTTTTTGCACATCGGCAAGCATCGCGGCATCGGCTCCATTCTCGGGCAAAACGCGAATTGCCCCTAATGCAATCGCTGGACTGGCAAACAGAAGAAAAGCCGCCATAGCAAAACGCACTATACTCTTACGCAACACAGACTGTCTCACTCCTGCTGCCCCCTTTCCTTTTTTCAGCGCCACAGGCAAATGAAACATCGCCGCATCCGCTCATTACGTTTTTACTATATTCTGTTTGCCTTCAGTAAACTCCTTTCCTTTTTCTCTGCCGCATTATTTTGCACGCATAAGAAAAGTATGGCGCAAGCTGCATTCCTGAAGAGGATGCGGCTTGCGCTTACAATCACTACTAATAAAAACACACGATAATCAGCAGGCAGCTTTCTTTAGTGCCCTGACGCCTGCGGCCATAGCATTGCCTCTTCCTGCGCTTTCTCCTTAACTTCCGCCAGTATATCCTTAGTGTGTTCGCCTAAACGAGGTGCAGCGGCTGCGATTTTCCCCGGCGTTTTTGACAATTTCACCGGAATTCCCGGCATTTTCACAACTCCGGCGCTTGGATGCTCCAATTCCACAATCATTTCACGCGCTTTGATCTGCGGATCAGCCATCATCTTTTCGATATCGTTGATCGGCGCACATGGCAGTTCTGCCCCTTCCAGAAGGCATAACCACTCTTTTACCGTCTTTTTGACAAAGACTCCGTTCAGCAGCGCCATCAGCTGCGCCGCGTTTGCCGTGCGTTGCCCATTGTCGCTGAAGCGCGGATCATCAAGCCATTCATCGTGCCCGATAATTTGGCAGAGTTTACGCCAAAGACGCTCATTTCCTGCCCCGACAATCAGTTGTCCGTCGGCTGCCGTGAAAGCTGCAAAGGGTGTTATGGAAGGATGACGGTTGCCGAGAGGTTTCGGACTGCTGCCGGATATCGCATAGCGCGCCACGGCATTCTCCAGCATCGCAACCTGACAGTCGAGCATTGCGACATCCACTTTTTGTCCTTCTTGTGTCCTCTCGCGGTGGAAAAGCGCCAGCATCACGCCATACGCGGTAAACATGCCTGCCGCCAAGTCTCCAATCGACGCACCGACGCGCGTCGCTTCGCCGCCCTCAGCTCCGGTTATACTCATGATACCGCCCATCGCCTGAACGATGATATCATACGCAGGTTTCTGCCGGTACGGACCGCTATCGCCAAAACCGGAACAGGCAGCGTAAATGATTTTCGGATTCACTTCCTTCAATGTTTCATAGCCAAGACCGAATTTTTCCATTGTACCCGGCCGATAGTTTTCAACAACGACGTCGGCATTTTTCACCAGCTCTTTAAAAACACCCTTGTCTTCTTCCTTCTTCAGGTCAAGAACGATCGATCTCTTATTGCGATTAAGACTCATAAAATATGCACTTTCTCTGCCGATAAACGGCCCAAAGCTGCGCGAATCGTCTCCGCCGTTCGGCGGCTCTATTTTTACCACATCAGCGCCAAAATCAGCCAGCATCATCGTGCAATACGGCCCCGCTAACACCCTGCTCAAATCTAAAATACGAATTCCCTTTAATGCATTCATCGTAAATCGCTCCTTTTTATTTGACTTCAAGCCAACTGCAGCAACAGGGAAAGCACGCCTCTCTCTCGTCCTCAATCCCTCATTATGCCTTGACCAGTTCGCTGCCAAAACAAGAAACGTTCCTGTTCATTTTCCGCCCTGAGAAAACAAAAAAGACAAACGGAAATATTCTTCCATCTGTCTCTCATACACCCATTTTTCTCTTTTATGCATCGGTTCCCAAATGCATGATTCCCATTCCAGCCCGCTCGTGGTTTGTCATGGGATGGATCGCCGATTCACCAAATAAGGCCACCGCAATCCAATTTGCATCCCTGACGATAGCAATTTTTACAGCTACGCTCGTACTGCTCGCCATATTTACCATCATGCCCCGCTTCGCTTCTTCAATCGCATGCAAGAGCGCATGATAATTCGTCGGCGATTTGGTGACGAGCCCGCCATTCAGCGCTGCGCCGATAATTGCCCGCGTGCTTTTGGCCTGAAATTCATCCTGGCCGGAGCCGCCCACTTCGGTCACAACATAGCGGTATTCCATGTCGGCTAACATAGCCTTGACGCCTTCTTCATCCGCGATCGTCCGCGTCAGCGCCAGAAGCATTGCAGCCGTTCCCACACTGCGGATACTGGAGCGCATCAATGGCTCATTCATCTGTTTCATCAGACTCGAATCCTCATTCTCTCATCCATTATGTTATCACACATCGAATTTTCCGTCAATTCCAACGCTTCACAACACTATAACGACTCGCAGAATTGAACCGTAACCGTTCCGTTTGCGTTCTGCTGCCAGACAACATAAATATATTGATCATCAAATCGTTCTCCGGGATCGTCGCCCGTCTTCCAGTTGGCCTCGAATTCCGCTTTATCTGCTTCGTCAATCAGCCAACCGCTTAGGTTTTGCACCAGCAGTTCGCCCAAATCGGCTTCATTTCCTTCACTGTCGTCGAGAAAAAAACATTTTCCCTGTTTCCCTGCTTGTTCTTTTACGAGCACAAGAAACTTGTTGAATTTCATTTCTTCACTTGATGCCATATTTCATGTACCGCCTTCCCTTATTTTCATACCACCTATCTTATCATTATCCAGCTAGTGCGGCAATTCACTTCTATCCTTTCTATATTTTTATAGATTACATTTTATTTCTTTAATTACTTTTTCATTATCTACATGCGTTACCCATAGCTTATTTTCTATTTAAATTCTTTAAATTATTGACAAAACGTAATTAAATATCGTATATTTGCATAAACGCAAAATTTTATTTTTGCAACTTTGTAAAGGAGGCTTGTTGTTATGTCACTTGATCAGTACGATCGAGCGATTCTAAACGCTTTACAAAAAGACTCATCCATCTCGAATCTTGATCTTTCCAAATTGATCGGTTTATCTACATCCGCCTGCCTGGCCAGAACAAAAAACCTGAGAGAAACAGGCGTCATCAAGCAGTTTACCACTGTCATTGACGAAAAAAAAATCGGTTTGGATATGATTGCCTTTATCATGGTCGTACTGTCGCCGTTAAAACGCGATGTCGTTGATTTTTTCCTTGAGCAAATCAACAGCATTCCGCAAGTTCTTGAATGCTACACCATTGCCGGTAGTCGCGATTATTTATTAAAAGTCGCCACTAAAGATATGCAAAGCTACAAGGACTTCATCCTCGACTCTTTAATGGTAATTCCAGGCGTCAGCCGGATCGAAGCCAATATCGTGATTAATACCGATAAACGTACGCTTTCCTTGCCAATTGAAGAGTAAACCAAGAAAAGAGAGGTAAGAACAAATGGAAGAGAAACAACTTACCAGGGGTCTTAAAGCGCGTCATATTGAACTGATCGCTTTGGGCGGCACAATCGGCGTAGGTCTATTCATGGGTTCGGCAAGCACCATCAAGTGGGCAGGACCGTCGGTTCTTCTCGCCTATGCGTTAGCCGGCATGGTTATGTTCTTCGTTATGCGGATCATGGGCGAAATGCTGTTCCTCGAACCGGTCACCGGTTCCTTCGCCACCTATGCGCATAAATACATTCATCCGTTGGTCGGTTATCTGACCGCCTGGTGTTACTGGTTCCTCTGGGTCACCGTCGGCATGGCCGAGGTCACCGCAATCGGCATTTATTGTAATTATTGGTTTCCGGACGTCGCACAGTGGATTCCTGCACTCGCAGGCGTTGCGATCGTCGCTGCGGCCAACATGGCAGCAGTTAAATACTACGGCGAATTCGAATTCTGGTTTGCACTCATTAAAGTAGCGGCCATCATCACAATGCTGGTCATCGGCGTTGGCATCATCGCTTTCGGTATCGGCAACGGCGGCGTGCCGATGGGCATCGGCAACCTCTTTAATCACGGCGGTTTCTTCCCGGGCGGTCTCGAAGGCTTCCTCTTCGCACTCTGTTTAGTTACCGCGGCGTACCAAGGCGTTGAACTCGTCGGCATCACGGCCGGCGAAGCCGAAGATCCGAAAAACACGCTGCGCAAAGCAACGAAAAACATCATCTGGCGTATCCTGATTTTCTACATCGGCGCGATCTTCGTTATCCTGTCCATCTATCCCTGGAATCAAATCGGCACCATCGGCAGCCCGTTCGTTATGACCTTTGCCAAAGTCGGCATCGTAGCCGCTGCCGGCATCATCAACTTCGTTGTTTTAACCGCGGCCATGTCCGGCTGTAACAGCGGCATCTACAGCGCGGGCCGCATGCTCTACACGCTGGCGCAAAACGGCCAGGCGCCGAAATTCTTCGGCAAAGTATCCGAAAGCGGCGTACCGTCGAACAGCATCATGACCACAATCGGCTGTCTGCTGCTTGGCGTATTCTTCAACTTTATCGCACCGGATTCCAAACTGTTCATCTATATCTACAGCGCCAGCATCCTGCCTGGCATGATTCCCTGGTTTGTCTTGGCGATTGCGCAACTGAGCTTCCGCAAGAAATGGGCGGCTGAAATGCCGAATCATCCTTTCAAATCGCCGTTCTATCCGATCAGCAACTATTTCACGATTGTGTTCCTCTGCTGCGTACTGGTCGGCATGTGGTTCAACTCCGATACGCAGGTATCGCTGATCGTCGGCGCAGTGTTCTGCGCGATCGTCATTGCCAGCTATTACATCTTTGGCATGGGCAAACGTCAGACGCTGCATGA